>CAZFFW010000204.1:0-10256 GCA_964518125.1 uncultured Porifericola sp. | reverse complement strand
GCATATTTTCTGATAAAATTTCTCATGTACATCCAGGTAATGCTTGGGTCCACCCGTTTTAAAAATACGAATACTTCAATGTTTGCTTCCAGGGTGATCATAAATATGTTTAGTCTCCTGTTCATCAAACCTGCCAGCCACTATTCCATAAACTGGTACGGCACATTAACTGCGCTGAGCGTTCCGAATACCCCGAAACCTCCCCTCACATTGGATATGATCGTTACAGGCTCCTGGAAAATCTGGCTGGCATTGCTGTTGTCGTAAATAGACCTGGCATAATCCATCATCGCCTTTGAAATTTTAGAAACCCTGATGGATTGTACATATTCTATTTTTATAGTTTCGTTGGGGTAAGCAACCTCAAAATCCTGAAAATAATCTGTAGATAGCAGGAGGGTGATTTCCGAGTTGTCTCCAAAAGCTTCATTGCTGAAGTAAAACGCTTTCATGTTTCCCGTCTCGCCATAGCAGTTATCAAGGCAGGTAAAATCCTTTAAGACCGGATTGGCGGAGGCCAGTCTGTACCAGTTGATGATTTCCTCTCTCTGAATTTCTCCGTTTTTATATTGTATGGCCCGGATATCCAGACTGATTTTGTAGTATGCGGTCTGACCTGGATTATTTCTGAGGGTCAGGCTATGCTCAACCAGAGGATTCTGTCCAGTGCCTATCGGGCTGGTTTTGGTATAGTGGTAGTCGTAGATTTCAGGCATAGCTGGCAATACTTCAACATCGGTGGTCAATTCTGGCAGCCCGTCAGCCGTCACTCTGATGCTATAAAGGCGGTTCTCCTCGGGAAAATAGTCTAATCTATATTTTCCCTCACCTTCATACGCCATCGTACCAAGCAGCTTCTCGTTTTCGTATACTTTCACTTCTGCATCGGCAATATGGTAGGAAGAACGATCGTCATTTACCTGGTTTGTTACAGGTATAGATCTTACCAGATCAACGGTCATCGGCTTTTCTTTTTCAAAGTAGGCATGCAACACCACCCTGGGTTCCTCCCGGATGATATCAATGGTGATATCGTCTTCGCATGCGCACAGCAGCAAGCTGCATATTGAGAGATAAATCATCTTGTTCATATCAGAAACTTCTTTTATAAGAAATACTTGGTATCAGTTGGAAAAGGCTATACTGAACAAATCCGGCATTTTCACCGCTTACATATTCCAGGAAAACGGGATTTCTTCTGGCGTAAATATTGTAAATTCCGAAAATCCAGCGGCGCTCTCCATTCTTTTTTTCTTTGATCAGGGAGGCGCTGAGATCCATGCGATGATAAGCTGGCAGGCGATACGCTCCTCTTTCACTAAAAGCCACGATTAGCTGGTTATCAGGATTCAGGTACTGCACCTCAGGTAGGGTTACCGCCTGCCCCGTTCCAAATACCCAGACCCCTGAGTAGACTATCCTTTTGCTTTTATTGAAGTTTACCGCCATGCTGAGGTCATGACGCCGGTCAAAGCGGTAAAAGTACTCCTTCCCCAGGTTTAATTCGGGAGACTTTCTGAAAGCCCAGGAAAGGGTATAACCCAGGAACCCATCAAATTTACCGGCTTTCTTCTGGGCCAGAAATTCCACGCCATAGCTGCGGCCTTCAGCTGTAGTCACCGTTTCCTGCCAGTCGGTATTGATATCGGCATAGTTGACCCCCTCTTTGTATTCCAGCAGCCTATCCATTTTCTTATAGTAGCCTTCCAGGGAGAATTCCAGATCTGCAACGGGGGCATAAGCCAAACCGCCGGTCAGCTGGTAAGCATCCTGGGGAGGTATATTTTCAGTCACCGGCACCCAGAGATCTGAAGGCAGGCCAATGGTAGTAGTTGTGAGCAGATGAAGAAACTGCGTCATCTCGGCATAAGCCAGCTTGGCAGAAAGCTTTTCAGTGAGCTGGTAGTTCATGGATACCCTGGGTTGCAGTGAGCTATACGTTTTTTCCGCCAGTGAAAATGTTGAAAAATGTACGCCCACATTGATATCCAGTCTGTTGCCCAGCCTGATGTCATCCTCCACATAGCTGGCCGTCTCTATGGCGGTGATGGGTTCGGTAAACAGGCTGATCGCACTGTTAAAATTATTTGTTGACAGCGCCTTGGGCGTGAAGGTATGGTGTGTAAGCATACTGCCAAATTTGATGGTGTGGTTAGGAAGCGGGAAAAAATCAAAATCCGCTTTCAGGGCAACATCTTCAATGCCTGAATTGAGTGAATTACTGTAAGTTTCCGCTTCAGTGGTATTCGCCGCAAGCCCCTCAAGGGTACGTACATATTCATTGCTAATGTCGTAGTAAAACCGGCTGTAGGTGAGGCCTACGTTGCCAAAAAGTTTAGGATTGTAGGTGTGATTCCACCGGAATGCAGTGATGAAATTACCCCATCTCAGGCTGTTCCTTTCGTCATTTACTACCATTTGGCCGCTATTCTCCACCACCTTGCTGTTCTCAATACCCAGCTTATCGTTACCGAGGTAAGTGCTGAAATAAATTTTATCATTGGGTGATAGTCTGTGGTTGATCTTGGCGTACAGATCATAAAAGTTATAGCTGATATCCTGGTTGAGGGTATTTAATATGGGCCTGGCAAGTATATCCCAGTAGGTACGGCGGGCAGACACCATGAAGGAGGTTTGCTCATTGATGGGCCCTTCCAGGGTGATTGCGGAAGCGAGTAGCCCCACCGTGGCTTCACCTCCAAATTCACGCCGATTTCCTTCTTTCATCTGGATGTCCAGTACAGACGACAGTCTGCCCCCGTAGCGTGCCGGAAATCCACCCTTAAAAAGATCCACATTATTGAGTGCGTCGTTGTTAAACGTGGACAGAAAGCCAAATAGATGCTGTGTATTGTAGAGGGGAACCCCATCCAGCAGGATGAGATTCTGGTCAGGTCCCCCTCCCCGCACATAAAAGTTACTGAAGCCTTCCAGGCCGCCACTGACCCCCGGAAGCAGCTGAATGCTCTTGATCAGGTCAGTTTCTCCCAGCAATACAGGTAGATTGCTCATCTGCTGTATCGGTATTTTCAGGCTGCTGATCTGTGAAGTCTCAATGAGCGATTGCCCTCCGTAAACCAGTACTTCTTCAAGACTATTGGTGGATTGAGCAAGTGCAACATTAATCTGTACATCCTGGGTTAGCTCCAGGCTGCGAGTGTATTTTGTATAGCCCAGGTAACCTACGGTGAAGGTATAGGTAGCTGCCGGGAGGCTGGCCGAAAAATAGCCGTAAGCGTTTGTTACCACGCCGGTATTTAGCTCAGAGAAGAATAGGTGAGCACCAATCAGCGATTCGCCTGAGGTACTGTCTGTCACATATCCGCTGATGCTAAACCTGCCCGAAGATGCCTGGTTTACAGCTTTTTTCTTTTTGATTAATAATTTTCCATCGCTGATCAGGTACTCATATGCCTGGGGAGGAAACATGATATCCAGGAGTTTGGTGAGATCATATCTTTCATCGGGAGTGCTGATGATCTTCTCCTCGTCTACATCAGAAGACTGGTAGACAAACGATAGCTGAGTCTGATCTGTGATTATCCTTAAAATATTCCTGATCTGATATTCCTTTTGGGGTAGCTCTATGCTAAAGTAATCCTGCGCGTTTGCATCTATCACCGATAGAAAGAAAAGCAGAAAACATATCCTTTTCATATTTTGACTTAAAGAATGTTGATAGTGGTATTGGGTAATTTTTAAGTGCCTCGCCCTGTTTCTGAAGTTGTCATCAGGAGGTCTTCTCGCAACTTCCGTTTGATTACTGCTCACAGTTTATTTCCTCAATTAAGACCAGATGACCGTTGACACGATATTTCATGCCCATAATGAACTCCAAATAAGTTAGGGTTTCATCCAAGGTTTTGGCATTAAGGTTTCCTGTGATGGTACAGTAAGGCCATTCCTTCTCATAGAAAAACTCTACCAGGTATTTGCCGCTCAGGGCTCTGAATACCTCCGATACAGGGGTATTGTTGAAGTCCAGCAGGGGCTGTTCCTCCCGGAAGTTTTCTTTAGTAAGTTCGCTGCCTTTGAGTAATACTTTCTCGCCGGGCTCCAGCACGACTGAGTCCCTTGCGTGGGTAAACAGTACTTTGCCTTCGTACAGTGACAGGCTGGTGGTGTTCTTCTCTTCATTGGCATTTAAGGTGAAAGAGGTTCCCAGTACCACCACCTTACTATTAAAAGTGTGGACATGAAAGCTCATGCCAGCACTTTCCTTTTCCACCTGGAAAAAGGCGTTTCCCCCGAAAGATACCACTCTGCCTGAGGCACCCAGGTCTTTGTGGTACTGTATCCACGAGTCTGGCTGGAGGTAAACCACGCTACCGTCAGGCAATGGATGAGTGACAGGCTGATCAATGGCAGCAATCATGACCATTTGCTGGCCGAGCCAGTAACTGTATCCCAGCCAGGCACCACCCGCTACCAGCAAAAAAACGGCAGCAGCCTGCCACCACGAATAGTATAGTGGCCTGCTTTTTCCCTGGCCCCATCGGGAATTTGCTTCAAACTCATTCCAGTTTTTATCAATGTCTATCGCCTGGTAGATTTTTGCATCTGCTGACTTTTCCCATATCTCCTGCATCTGCGCAGCATACTGGCGGTTCACTTCGCTACTGTTCAGCCAGTCTTCCAGCGTATGGAGTTCTTCTTCAGTCGCAGTACCGCTGAGTTTTCTGATGATGATCGTATCTATACTTTCAGGGGTTTTCATAATTCGGTATGATTGAGGG
Organism: uncultured Porifericola sp.; assembly: GCA_964518125.1. GTDB lineage: Bacteria > Bacteroidota > Bacteroidia > Cytophagales > Cyclobacteriaceae > Catalinimonas. The sequence goes on along the minus strand of CAZFFW010000204.1, from coordinate 5,520 downwards.
TTATTAGCTCAGTCCGACTCCTATTGGTTCATTTCCAGGAAGAGGAGGATGAACGCCAGGATTGTGTAAATTCTTTCGCGTAGTATCTTCAAAGCTTTGCTAATCTGGGTTTCCACGGTCCTGATGGAGATATTCAGTTTGATGGAAATATCCTTGTTACTAATTCCTTCGTAGCGGCTCAGCAGAAATACGTTTCTGCAACCTTGCGGTAAGGCCTCTATGGCAAGCTGAATTTTTTGCCCAAATTCGGCTTCTTCCATTTGGTCCCGAAATTCTTCCTGCACCATTTCATTAGTATTCATACCCAAGATTTTTCTGGATTCGCGCTTTAAGACATCCATGGTCTGATTATACACTGCCCTGTACAAATAGGCTTTCAGCGAGATATGTATTTTCAGATGGTTTTGGCTTTCATAGAGGGACAGAAAAACGTTCTGTACCACATCCTCAGCCATCTCCAGATCGTGGGTATATTTGTGTGAAAAGACCGTCAGGGGCTTAAAAAATTGCAGGTACATTGTTTTGAACTGTTTATCGTAATCATTCATTGCAAAATAGCCTGAGGAATTATTGGATATTAACGAATCTCCGGAATTTAAATCAAAAGTGTTTGAGCTTGACTGTTTACTGGTGATTTATTCTTTTGATCGCAAAAGACAGAGACAGGCTGTAAGCAGCATTCTGAAGTACCGGGCTGGCGTTATCCCACTCATCTGAAATGATATTTGTCAGTCCTTTAGTGTATTGAAAGCTGAGCGTTCCGGTATCAGATAGCTGATAGGCAATACCTGCCATGAAGCCAAAATCGCGTCTCCGGAAGCTGATAGGAATCAGCAGGTCATCCTCCGCGGTAGGTGCATCGGTGAAAAGAAGCAACTGCTCACTGACAAATTTCCGGATATTTCCTGCATCTGAATACTCAAAGACAGTTGTACTCCTCCCGTTGAGAGCATAGGCAGCGTAAGCCCCAAGCTGTAATTGGAATCTGTTGACTTTGTAATAAGCCATCAGTGGCAGTTCAATATAATTCAGGGCAAACTTTGCCTCACCTGCACCTACACCATCTCTCAGTTGCTCAAAATCCAGTTTGAACCCTTTGCCTGAATAAAGGAGGCCGGAATACAGGCCAAATTGTTCATTTAAATCATGCTCCAGGGTCAGGCCAATTCTTGGCGCAAAACGAGCACTTGATCGTCCTCCAATAAATGATGAGGAAAAGGAAGAACTGCCAGAGGAATAGTTCAGGCCTCCACTTAGGTTTACGGAAGTCTGGGCTGTGGCTAGCTGTATAGAGAAAAAACAGACGAACAGAACGATGAGATTTTTCATTTTAATATGATTTTTCTCTATGTCTGTTGAGCCCGGTAAAACACGTACGCGAAATCAAATTTTTTTAAAAAAACTTGAAATAAAATTCAGGTCGCCTTTACAATTGAATGAGCAGCTAGTTCACCGCATGATGAATAGCCAATTTAAGGGAAGAATGTCCCCTTATCTGACTGTCTGGCAATGGTGTTTAACCTTCCTGAAAAAAATTGTGGCCCCTGGCGTAGAGAAGCTACTTTCATCCTCTTATCTATTTTAAGGTTTATAGTGAGCAAGTTCTGGCTTAGTATACAGGCCCGAGGATTACCACCCATTTTGATTCAGATCAAGTAGATTTTGCCTACGAAATCAACGCTGACTTTCATTATAGGATACCGGGCGCCCGTAACTTTGTTGGAGTAGAATTCAATCAACTTGTGCGAAACGCAAAGTTAGATATGGTCATTCGTCCGCAGATGCGACTTACGATCAGTGAAGGACTGATGGTTGGTATAGTGCCCAGCATTCCTGTCTACAGGGAAAATGAACGACCAGGAGCATTTATGCGGCTCATTTACGAACCCAGGCATCCTAAAAACTGAACTTGCTGATATAGCAACTTATCTCCTTGAAATACGAATAAGAATTTAAGGGTTAAACGGTAATGCCCCGTAAAATATGGAAAAACTAGCTATTGGCATGACGGTTATTGCCTTTCTTTTTGCTGCATACCTGGTAATAGACAATACCTGGGATATGATAAAAAAAAGTATAAATGACAAAGTCTTGTACACTCGGCAAGCAGTACAAGCCTGGAGGGTAAAAATTTTCAGCAGAATCAACAGACCTATCGTCTTTTTTAGAAATGCATACCGTGAGGTTCTTTGTTATTTATACAATACCCTGTAATTCTATATGAGCGATACAGCTGAAGTTTATATCGTTTGTTTGCCATTCCTTCTCATGATTGGCTGAATGTGCTATTTTTTACAAGGCAGGATATAGTATTTTTGAATTTAGTGGGTAGCATATCTCTCATCCCCAAGGTAATAAATAGTTTTATGGCTTTAAGCCTGTAAATGCTAAGTAAATCAAATACTGGAACGCTATGACTGCTTCGGGCTTAAACACTTGAGTGGTTTCTGGTGCAAAAAAGTGAGCACTTTATTACCCCAAAACTGATGGTTATTTTCTGTAATGATAAACTAAGCCCAAGCATAATAATAACAGAGCAACGCCACCAAACCACCAGACAGAGAATTCTCGTTGTTGCACAGTAAGTGGAGACGGGTCACCCTGCACTACAAAGCCAGCCCAGTAGAAAGGATGGGCGAAAAGCTCGTTGGTTGTAGCCAGGTAGTTGACTTTAGCATTCTGCAGGGCTTCATCCTTACTCATTCCATCAGACAATGCCTGGTAAAAATTAACCATGATTTCGGCGGTAGCTTTATCCTGTGCCGGCCACATGCTCATGATAATGCTCGGGCAACCCGCATAGGCAAAAGCACGGCCGAGACTCATCACACCCTCGCCCCTTTGTAACTTTCCAAAGCCGGTATTACAGGCTGAAAGGACCGTCATTTGGGCATTGAGCTTCATATTGTATAACTCCCAGGCATAGAGGTTACCATCCTCGGAATGCTGGGTTGCTGAACTATCGGTCAGGGAAACGCCACTTGCTGGAGCCGGGATAGTATCTGTATGAATGCTAAAGAGTAAACGCGAATTCATGGGGTACATATCATCAGCAATGGCATGGGTGGCCAGATGGATAATGTCATAACCTGAAGCATTTGCTTTGAATAACTGTTCGCTGGCCGTATTACCTTCATAATACTGTCCCTTGAAATGACTAGCGATAGCATCTACCTCTTCTTTGGTACCCTTCAGGTTGGCTAAAGTTTCGCGTCTTTCATTGGCAAAAGCAACATTGCCAGCATCAGTTAGATCGCGCTCAGCTAATGTTTGTTGGTTGAACGTAGGCGCAAATGCCAGATACTGGATATCAGTTTTTTGCTGCCTGGATTTCTTTGATTCCTGCCAGAGGGTAGCAGAATAGGCATACGCAATCTGATGATCTTTGATTAAGTAGGGCAAATTGTAATAAGTAGGCATACCGTCATCCGGATAAGATTTTATAAAGACCCCAAAAGGAAGATAACTTAAGCTGCCATCCGGAATAACAATCAGGTTTTTCCCCTGGATCAAGGATTTAGCGGGAGCCAGTAAGGAGTGGTATAGTGCATAGGCACTATGGGTAAATTCTTTGATATTGTCTCTTTTATGGTTGATTGCAGACCTTACAATATCTATATGTTGGTCATACATACTGTCTTTACCAATGCGATAAAATGCAGTATTGTCAGTATTGACTACAAAACAATATACACTGCTGTTTCCCTCAAAATAAGAAAGGAGTGACGCTTCTTGCTTTAACTGCTCCTGAATCTGTTGTAATGAGCTAACTTTCGTATCGTATTTCAGATTGTAATATTGAGGATACTCCTGCTCCATGACACTGATCAGGGAGTCATAGCTTTTCTTTAACACAAAAATCTCATCCTGGTGTAATTTCAGATCCGAGCTGTCAGGATGTTTCTGTTGTTCTTCAAATAGCTTCCGTTTATGAAAAGACAGGTCCACTTTCAGGGCTCTTTCCTCAGACAACACTGAGGCAGGTATGTTGGCAAACTCCCTGGCTTCCGATTCTTTCATAGCTTCAAGCAGGGCTACAGCTTTACTTTTTTCAGCCAGGAGAAATGCCTGCCTGACATATTCATGGTCAGTTGTCTGTTCATACAACATCCAGGCTGTTTCCAAGGCCTCTTCAAAATACTGTATGCTTTTTTCGGCCAGCAGACTTTTAGAACTGGCTGTCATCAGGCTTTTTCGGGTTTCCTGCAATGAATTGGCTGCCAGCTGGTAAGTTTGAAGGGCGAAGTGGAGATCTTCCCGTTTACCTGCACCTTTCTCTGCGTATTCCCGAAATGCCAGCGCTTTGGCATTCAGAACTTCGTATAAGATGTACGGATTTAATGTTTGGTCAATAGGTGGGTTCTGGTATATGTCCAGAGTATCCAGGGGAGCGTGAAGCACCTGAAGCGCCCGCTGGTAGGCATGCAGACTTGCCGGGAAATCATGCGTTTTTCTGAAAATATCACCCATATTGGCATATACATAAGCTACCCCGGGATGGCGCGGCCCCACGGTTTGTTTCCGGATTTCCAGGTCTTTATGATAATATTCCAGTGCCAGCGTATAGTCCTGCATTTCTTCGTAACAATTCCCTATATATCCATAGGTTTCACCAAGCCTGGATTGCCATACGTCTGCTAATTCCAGATAGATGTTTAAGGCTTTTAGCTGATAATCCAAGGCTTGTTCTCCCTGGCCTAATTTAAGACTGGTATTTCCCAGATTGTTATAGAGCGCTGCTATCTGGGGCGAAAGGTATTCTCCGGCTTCAAGCAAAATATTCAGCGACTTTTGGAAGTGACCTAAGGCTTGTTCATAAAGCTGCTGGTTATTATAGGTAGCACCAATATGGGTGATAAGTGCCGCGCTATGCCGATGGTTTTCCCCGAACGAGGCTATGGCAATGTCCAGTGATTTCTGAAAATAGGTACGAGCCATCTCAGCATCTCCCTTTTGTATGTAGCAAATGCCAATGCTTTCGTAATCTCCGGCTACGTAAGCATGTTTTTCACCAAATAACTTAATATCAATCCGGAGAGCTTTAAAGTAATAATCAAGGGCCGTAGCATTGTCTCCCCGGTCTGCATAGATATTGCCTATGTTGAAATAGCTACCCGCTACATTGGAATGGTCTTTCCCATATGCTGCAATAAACAGCGGCAAAGCTTTATGATGGTAGGCTAAGGCTTTGTCAAACACTTCCATAGAGGCATAGGTAGCGCCCAGTCCATTATAGGCTGAAGCGGCAGCCTGGCTGGTATCCTGACCGAGGGAGGTTAGCATATCCACTCCTTTCAAAGTATATTCTATGGCTTTTTCGGGCATATACTTACGGCGGTATACGTTCCCGATATTGATGTTCATTTTTGCTATTTCTCCTTCATTATCCCCCTTTGCCTCATAAAAAATGTCCAGGGCAACAGAATAATTTTGCAGTGCTTCATCATAATCACCGGTATAAAAGTAATTCCAACCTAGTTTATCATAAGTATCGGCAGTTTGCAAATGGTTTGGTCCCAA
>CAZFFW010000203.1:0-10304 GCA_964518125.1 uncultured Porifericola sp. | reverse complement strand
CTTGCTTCCACCACACAGGGTTGTGATTTTCAAAAAAATAAAGAACTATAATACTCCGAAACTGTAACACCATAACACCAAGAACCATAACACCAAGAACTATAACACTATCAACATGGAGAAGATCAAATGGGGTATTATCGGCGCGGGGGATGTGGCGGAAGTCAAAAGCGGCCCGGCTTTTCAGAAAGCAGCACACTCAGAACTAGTGGCGGTAATGCGGAGAGATGGAGCCAAAGCCGAGGATTTTGCCCGCCGTCATGCTGTACCAGAATGGTATGATGATGCGCAGAAAATCCTGAAACATCCGGAGATCAATGCGGTCTATATCGCTACACCTCCCGCATCGCACGAAGCATATGCTATACAGGCGCTGAAAGCAGGTAAAAATGTATATTTGGAAAAGCCGATGGCCACCTCTCTGGATGCTTGCCAGCGGATAGTGGACGAGGTAGACAAAAGCGAAAAAAAACTGGTAGTCGCGCATTACAGGCGGGCACTGCCGGCTTTTCTGAAAGTAAAGGAACTGCTGGACCGGCAGGCGGTCGGTGACATTCGTTTTGTACAGATCAAAATTCTGCAACCGGCCAAAAGCAAACTGATCGCCCAGACCGAAACCAACTGGCGCGTAGAACCTGATATCTCAGGTGGCGGTCTTTTTCACGATATCGCTCCCCACCAGCTGGACCTGATGTACCTGTATTTTGGCAAACCACTTCATGTGTCGGGTCAGGCATTCAACCAGGCTAGTCTGTACCCGGCAGAAGATATTGTCTCAGCTTCCATCCTGTTTGACAAAAACATCGTTTTCCAGGGGCTGTGGTGCTTTACGGTTCCTGAGGAAGAAGCCTGCGAATACTGTGAAATTGTGGGTGAAGAAGGCAGTATCCGTTTTTCATTCTACGGTGCAGAAGTGCGGCTTACCGGAAAAACAAGCGAAACATTTCGCTTTGAAAACCCAGTCAATATTCAGCAGCCCATGATAGAACAGGTCAACCGGTATTTCCGTGGGGAAGCGGATAATCCCTGCACCGCAGCCGAGGGATTGCAGGTTATGGAAATGCTGCAGACAGCCAGCGGAAGAAAGTAAACCTCTGTTCAAACATTTAGGGAAGCCTGCCATTTGTTATTATTGGTTACAGGCTGAGAAACCTTTTTCACTGGAACACACTTAAACATTTTTTTTCACTTCTCATCTATAATTGTTTACCTGAATCATGAATAAAATTCTAACCGATGAATTCTGGCAGAAAGCCTATGATAAATCTTCCGAATGGATTATCAATACGGTACCCGCCATACTTCTCACATTATTTCTTCTCTTTATCGTACTCTGGCTGTATCGCTCACTGGTAGCCCGCCTCAAAAAAGTTATCCTGAAGAGAACCCAGGCCAGCCATCATGAAAGCCGGGAGGAGAAAGAAAAAAGGGTCAACACCCTCATCAATATCCTTCGGCAAGCCGGTGGAATTGTCATCTGGATCATCTTTATCCTGATCATTTTACGAGAAGTCAACCTGGATATAGGCCCCATACTGGCCAGTGCGGGAATCGTAGGGCTGGCAGTAGGCTTTGGTGCACAGGAGCTGGTCAGAGACTTTATCTCTGGTTTCTTTATGCTTTTGGAAAACCAGGTTCGGGCCGGTGATGTAGCCATTATCAACGGGCAGGGGGGCCTGGTAGAGGAGATCGCCCTACGAACCATCACCCTACGGGATTTTTCCGGTACGGTGCATATCTTTCAGAACGGTAAGATTAATACCCTCGCCAATATGACCAAAGAATGGTCGGCCATGGTATTTGACGTAGGAGTAGCCTACAAGGAAAACACCGATAAAGTAAAAGAAGTGATGAAGCAGGTAGGTGACGAACTGATGAACGACCCTGAGTTCAAGGACGCTATCCTGGAACCCCTGGAAATTTTCGGGGTAGATAAATTTGGTGATAGCGCCGTGGTGATCAAAGCGCGCTTCAAGACAAAGCCGATAAAACAGTGGAGTGTAGGCCGGGAGTACAACGGACGGCTCAAGAAAGCTTTTGACCGTGAAGGCATTGAGATTCCCTTCCCGCACCGTACTATTTACTGGGGAGATGCCGCCGGACCGCTCAAGCTGCGGATGGACGAGCAGCAGAGTAGCCAGAAAAATTTACCATCCTGATAAAAAATTAAAGCCGGCAAATGCCGGCTTTCTTGTTTCTATACTTTTACCTTCTCACTGAATTTCACCCGCTTCAGCGACATAGCCTTGATCAGCCAGTCGGGCAGCGGTTTTTCCGGATGCCGGTTTTTCATATTGATGTTCCAGTTAAGTTTTTTGATCAGCGGTACCTTGTGGGTTTCTACAAACTCAATCAGCGTACCATCAGGGTCTTCAATATAGCCCCAGTGACCACTGGCATCGCCCATATCAAAGGAGGGATCGCTGAGTACCCGGAAAGGAAAACCCTTTTCCTTACACTCTTTCACAAGGTCGGCCATATTTCTGATATCAAAACACAGGTGAATGAAACCTATATCTCCCCAGTATCGGTCCTGAAAAATTTTACGCGGCTTGGTATCCAGCGCCTGTATGAGTTCTATCTGGCTTTCACCAAAAAGTTTGCTAAATCCACCAATCCTTACATCCTGGTGCGAAAGTAATATTCTCCTAAAACGCTGCTTACCGCCGGGAAGCAGTTGCAGGTCTTCAAAAGTATCGGTAAGGTCATAGATTACCTTATCATATCCCAGAATATCCGAGTAAAGCCTAAGGGCAGCATCCACGTCTGTCACGCCGATACTGCATCCGTAAACACCACCTACATCTATCTTGCTTTCCGAGTACCAGCTGTCAGATTCCTTGATCTGAAGGATGTTATCACAGGGATCCTGTATGTAAAAACAGCGTTTGCCGCAGGGCTCGGTTTTGATATCACTGATAACTTTGACATCCTGCTTTTTCAGACGCTCGTAGCTACGTTCAATATTTCTGGATTTGATCTTAGTGATGTTAATACCCAGGTCGCCGACCTGCACGGGTTGCTCAGGCTTCTGAGGTATGCGGTCGGTATACTGCCATATCTCGTAACCGCTGCCTCCCTGCATGTTCATGGCCAGGATTGCTTTCTTCTTATGGGGTACTCCGCCCATATAAGGCGCCATATAGGTAGCCACATTATCATCTTCAAAAACAGAAACATCGGCGCCAAGCCGTGTAGCGTACCATTCAAAAGCAGTACGGGCATTATCCACCCCAACACCAATCTGCTGTATCCCGTAAATCAGTTTTTTGTCCATCGTATTATGCAGTATGTAAATAAGTTTTCAGAGACCATAAAGGATATGGCTAAATAATGAGATTTTGCTGAAAATTCACTTAATTTTCTCGAAAAGAACTTACGCTTAGCAACATTCCCAACCCATCCATTATATGCAATTTGTTATCTCATAGATGCTATTTGAGCAAGCTCAAAACAGTTATGCAGGTATGATCTTCAGACAAATCATTTTGCAAAGTAGTGATACTTGGGATTAACTGAAGCATCTGCCAGGCTACTGTCGTGCAGAAAATTTAACAGACTGATATGGATAAAATTGCACCAAGCAATATGCTCAAATAGTACCAGCTGAAACGTACTTTTTATCCGTAATTTAATCCAGATCAGTTGAAGTATTTTACTCAATAGCCTACAATATAACAAGTAGGCTTTAAACTTCAAGAATCTTTAGGCGGATAAAAGATGGGACGGGTATAGGTAAAAGATTACATGAAGCCTCTCCTGATTTTTTTTAGGATTGATTGTTAGCCTGTTATTATTCTACGGCTACTACCAGAGGATTGGCATCTTCCAGCCGCTTCAGCCGGATAGGCCGAAAAGCTTCAATATGATTAGAATTCAGCCCATTGATTGACTTGATCTCCTCTACACTCATGCCAGAGGTGCGGCCCAGGCTGTAGAGCGTAGTTTTGGGCCTGATCAGGTAGGTAGCATATTTTGGCTGAAATGAACCGGGTACATCGCCCTTCAGGATAAACTCACACCGCCTGCTCTGCTGCCGCTGATAAGGGTCAGGGGTGACCGCAGCATCGGCGGCTTCACCTCGGGCGCGGGTAACCAGTGCGGAGCGGTCCATTCCACCTGCCACCAGGTAGTTAAATACCGCTTCAGCCCTTTTGCGGCTTAGGGCATCATTGTACTCATTCCTGCCTACCTGGTCCGTAAAGGCATTGATCTCTACCTGCACTCCGGGATGCTCTCCGCAAAAGCCAATCAGGTCATCCAGTACAAAACGGGCTTCGGGGCGCAGGGTATACGAATCAAAGTTGAAGTAGATATTCTCAAAGTATTTGGTCAGCGGTAGCTGCTCATCTCCTTCTACCAGCAGGTCGCTGATCCTGAAAAGTACCCCATCGGTCAGCTTGTTGTTCTCACCGCTCACCAGGATTTTATACGTCTGGTTGTAGGCCAGATCAGTATAGCGAAAACTGCCATCCTCATTGGTAGTAGTAACTTTGGCGACTTCCCCGCTGGCATCTACCAGTGAGATATTGACTGATGCAGCTGCTTTATTTGACGAGGCATAGCTGAGCTTTCCGCTCACACTGACAGTACGGTAGCCCTCACCATCTTCAGGACCAATGCTGGCCAGTTCATCCACGTACTCACCGCGGATGATTTTATCCACTTTATCCCGAACTTCCGGCGATAGTTTTTCCAGTAATGCCTGCTGCTCCTCACTGAGCGGAACCTCATTGGCTGAGGCGGTGATCAGTTCTTCCAGTAGTTTCTGGTCTTTGGCGGTAAGTTCGCTGTAAAAGGTTTTCTCAGGTGAATAAAAACGGAAATCTTCGTCCTGCCGGTAAAAATCCCGGGCGGCAAAGGGCTTGCTTTCCAGGATAGTGGCAATGACTGCCTCCTGGCTTTCCGGCAGGAAAGTAAAAATATCAAACCCACCATCACTCTCCATACGGTTGGAAGCCAGGTAGCCTCGCTCCTGTCCGAGGATAAAGTAGGCATCGTCATAATTGGAATTGAAGGGCCTACCCAGGTTGATGATGGAGGTCTCATCTGACATATTGACCCGGTACACATCCAGCCCGCCAAAACCATGGTGGCCATCAGAAGAAAAGAAAAGTACCGCCTCCTGCGGATAGAAAAAGGGAGACACCTCATTGAAAGGGGTATTGATCACGGGTCCCAGGTTGCGGGCCTCGCCCCATAGTTCACCAGAGGAGCGCACACTCATCCAGATATCGTTTTGTCCCTCACCTCCCTGACGATTGCTTACAAAAAACAGCGTATCGCCGCTGGCGCTTAGTGCCGGCTGCTTGCTGTCATATCCCGGTAAGTTGACTTTTTCGCTGAGCTTCCGGGCTTGCTGCCACTCCTGGTTCAGGTACTCAGATAAGTAGATGTAACAATGATCGTCGGTTTCGTTGCAGCTGGTAAAATAAAACTTTTTGCCATCAGGACTGAAGGTTCCGGCACCATCGCCCAGTGCAGAGTTCAGTTGTTCAAACCCATCTTCCTGGTCAGATAACACCCATTGATCCTTACGGAGATGAAAGCGAAAATTGTCGCCAAAGGCTTCACCTAGTCGGGGGTTGATCTCACCCTTATTTTGTCCGGGCCTGCCGGAAGTCAGTACCAGTGTGGTATCGCCGGGGGCCAGCGAAGGGGCATAATCATTGAAACGGGTATTGAGTGGCTTGTCTGCATTTCTGAAATCAAAATCCCTGAAGGGCTGGTCCCTTAGCTCAATGGCCAGCAGCGCGCCTTTTTTCTCAACTTCGGCCTGCAGCAGATAGTGCTCCTTATTGGAAATTTTGATGTCATCGGCAGCGGCTTTCTGCTGAAATGCTTCAAAAGTAGTCACCGCAAAGGTGTAGCGACCATTTAGTTTCTGCATCAGCGCCAGGTAAAAGAGTGCCAGTGGATACTGCTGGGGCGCAATTTCATGCGCTTTGTTGTAGTGAATCTCAGCCAGGGCATAGTTGAACAGTAATCTGGCGCAGTGTCCCGAGCGCAGGTAAGCATAAGCATTACGGTCATTTTCAGCCAGCACCTTGCGGTAGATTTTGGCGGCTTCGTCGTATTGTTCGGCCTTAAAATAAGCATCTGCTTCGCTGATCAGCTTTTTTTCTGACTGCGCCATGGATATGCCAGTAGCAAGCAGAAGCACTATGATGATCAAGGTAAAGCGATGGCATGTCAAGCAGTTCCGATACATAAAAATCAGCATTAGATAAGCGGTGTGGAAAAACGCCGGGGAGTCCCCTTACTTTTTCCGATGTTATAGGAAAGGGAAATTTCCATGGCTCCCGGACCATTAAAGTTGTACTGCAGGTTAGAAACATTCATGTCGTAGCTGATGCCCAGGGCGTAGCGTTTGCCGCTGGCACCCATGGTGAAGATGAATGAATCCTGCAGCCGGTACCAGCTCCCGACCATGAGACTGATATCAGCATTGCGCTGCCGGTAGTTATTGCCGATGTCGTAGCTCAGATATGAACCTACATTAATGCTGTATACGCCTTCCCGCATTTTGACCAGCATATTGGGCATGAGCCTCAGCTGCCTGCTAATACTAAACTCTCCTCCGCCGTGCAGGCGAAATAACATAGAGGCCGGGCGTGGCTGCTCGTTTACCAGCGACTGATCCGGCCGGTTGAGGTTATTGGCAGAAAAGCCGGCAAACATCCTTGTTTTGCTCTTTCTTCCTCCCTTCCTGGTGGTGAGCCCATAGTGCCACATCATTCCGGCATTAAATTCCGGGAAATAAGTCTGTTCGGTGATCAGGGAATAAGAAGGCGTGATAAGCTCGTTGTAACCGATAAAAGGATCATACTGCGTCCCCCAGCGAAAGGAAGAAAGGTTGATCGTTTTCTGTATCATTCCGCCCTGCAGCCCAAAGCTGAGCATCTGCGTGCCCTGCCGGTCTATCATCACATTGTAGGCTGCCGTAAGGTGTAGGCCCTGCACTTTATAGCTGCCCTGGGGGCCGCTGGTCATGTTAAATACTGAAAGACCTGCACTACCGATCTGCATCGCCCGGCGGCCACCTTTGGCTACCAGGGGCATGACGAAACTCAGTTGCCCTACATCCAGCGGCACATCGTAGGTAAGTCGCTGGCTCCGGTAGTTGAGGTGTACATTGGGAGCGCTGCGCGCACCGATCATGGCCGGGTTCAGGTAAGCAGGCGCCGCATAGTACTGCGATAGATGGACATCCTGCGCCAACAGCCCATTAGATGTCAGGCAAACCAATGCGAGCGTGCTCAGGTAAAAATATATGATTTGTTTCTTGCCGAATACGTTCATGCCTGCCATTATTTACTTTAGCAAAGTGATGGTTCCCTGTTCCTGAAAGCTGTCGCCCCCATCAAACTGCCCATTGAGTACGAAGGTGTATACCCCGGGAGGCATCTCTACCTGGGTCTGAAAATGCGTCCCGTTCCAGCCGACAGCATTGGCGTCTGCGAATGAGTTGGTTTCATACACAAGGTTTCCCCATTGACTGTATATCCGGAACACAAAATTCTCTTCCGATACATTGTGTCCGTAGACCCTGACTACCCGGTCATCTTCCAGACTTGCTGAAAAAGGGGCAAAAGCAGTAGGCACATAAAAAATACCCTGTACCTGCCTGTCTGAGGCAAAACCCAGGGCAAAAACCCTGGCTGTAGCCCCCACTTCACTGGAGACGGTGCCATCCAGATAGTTACCAAGCACTTCTGCTGCGCCCAGGCTTCTGAAAAACTGTGTTATGGAATCAGCTTCAGCTACTACCAGCCTGCCGAGGTCGTCATCAGTGATGCCGTCCATTTCATCAAAAATGAGCGTCACGTAGGCTTCCTCAAAAGTGCCGGAAGCCTGTTCTCTCTGCCAGTAGCGGCTCTGAGAAATAGAGTCCAGGTTGGTACCGGCCATGGGCGAAGGGTTGGGCTCTTCATAAAATATTCCTGTTACCGGATCGGTACCGCTGAGTGATTCCAATAGCAGAGGATAGTAATAACCATAGCGACCTACCGGGTAAAATTTATCCCCGGTACCCTCATGGTAAAGCGTACCGCTGACGAAAGAATCAAAGTTTCCACCTTCTACGTTGGCTGTACTGCCGACCACGAGGAAAGCCCCTGATTCAGTATTGACGATACCATCGGTAAACGCTATTTCCGTAGCAATGTAGGCCGTATCCAGTAGCTGCTTTTCTCCACCCCCTTCAATACGTAGTATGTAAAAATGATTGGAATTGTGCCGTAGCTGCTGGCCTGCAGTACCATCCAGGGTGACAATTCCATTATTTTCCCGGAAATCAGCTTCATTGGTCCAGTCCCCGCTGACCTTGAGGTGTCCATGGTTGGAGATCGTCTGCTGGTTGTTCAATCCGCCGTTTACCCTGAGCATACTGCCGTTGCTAATGTGCAGCAGCCCGTGATTGGTAAGCAGTTGCGCCTGCAGACTGAGCGATACGCAAGTCAGTGCGAAGACCATGGATACAGAAGAGAAGATTTTTTGCATGATATGCTTACTTCTGTGATTTGAAATCCAGCCCAAGGTGCTGTTTGATCTCATTCATGTCCTGGAGAATCATGAGATTTTCCTGCTGCAGTTGAAGAATATGCTGCTGCAGGCTTGATACCAGCATTTTCTGCAGCCCCATCATCTCGCCCTGCTGTGCCAGCGCTTTCTCAGTTTGCATCGTCTTTCTGTCACTGTTCATTAACTGTTTCTGCAACTTTTCAATGGAAGACTGCTGTTCTTTGATGGCTTCCAGCAGCATGGGCACCAGTTCAATGTAGTTGACCGACTTATAACCTTTGTTGTTGGTTTTGACCAGGTTAGGAAAAATCTTTTCAATATCCTGGGCAATTACCCCGAAGTGGACCTGGGATGCATCATCAGCCTTATAATTGTACTTCACACCCTCCACCCTACTGATCTGCTCCATCGCTGAATTGAGCGGGACGATGTTTTCTTTGTAGCGGCGGTCGGAAGTTTGAAAGAGACCGGCTGCTGTAATTTCTAACGTACCTAGCGTACTTACATCCCGGGTAGAGCCATCAGCCAAATTAGTAACTGTCAGGCCAGAGACAGTAGCAGCTCCAGTGCTCAGTGTCCCGGTAGTACTGATATTTCCGCTTGTCACTGAAAATGTACCGTCGGTTAGAGTTCCTCCTGAAATATTTCCAGTAGAAGTAATATTATTAGCACCCATTGCGAGGGCTCCATTCAATGTAAGTCCACCGAAAGTAGGCGTTGCAGCAGTGTGAATATCCTGAGGGGTAGAAAGCGTAATACTTCCTACTCCATGAGCGACACTTACCTGATTTGTTGTTCCACTAATGCTAGCTAAGGTAAATCCTGATCCATTTCCTACCAAAAGCTGGCCAATGGCAGCAGCGCTTGCATCTACGCCAGTGCCTCCATAGGCAGGAGTGATAACAGTACTCTGCCAGGTACCAGTAGCTACTGTACCCAGTGTTGTGATATTAGTTGTACCAGCCCAGGTGCTTAATGCTGTGTTCTCTACGCTGCCTAAGCCTAAGTTTGCTCGGGCTGTTGCCACGTCAGCTGATCCTAGCAATGTCTGAATGTCTGCACTCGGTGTAATGCCAGCATAAGTAGTCAAGTCAGCATCATAAGCCTGTACATCTGTGCCAATGACCAAACCTAAGTTCGTGCGAGCATCTCCAGCATTGGCTGCTCCTGTGCCTCCCCGGATGATAGCTAATTGGGCTTCAGAGGACAATACGCCTGATCCATCGTTGATAATGACATGGTTGGCTGTTCCAGACGCTAATTTTGTACGGACTATCGCTGCTGAAGCGTTGATATCATCGTTCGTAATCGTACCATTTTCAATTTCGGCAGTCTGTATCGCGTCAGTGCCCAGGTTCACGGTTCCCGTGGCTGTCAGATTGGTGAAGCTTCCCGCGGCTGCAGTTGTCCCGCCAATGGCTGTACCATCTATAGCACCGCCATTGATATCAATACTTGTTACTGCTGATGTACCATCTAATAAATCTGTATTATTTTTTACCTGTGCATCCAGCAGGTTATCTGCATTCTGTAAACTAGTCGCGCCGCTGATGTAGTTGGCTGCTCCGTTGGCCGTATAACTGCCATCTGCGCCTAAGCCCGCACCTGTCTGTGTAGCATCCAGCTCTGTCTGAAGTGCTGCATCAGCATTCGTGCGGTTCGTCGTCTCTGTCGCTATAGCTGTGGCATTGGTGCTGATCGCTGTGGCATTAGTAGAAATGTCTGTAGCATTCGTAGCTACCTGTGCATCCAGCAGGTTATCTGCATTCTGCAAACTAGTC
>CAZFFW010000202.1:0-10330 GCA_964518125.1 uncultured Porifericola sp. | reverse complement strand
AAGTTACAGGTTAAAAGTTGAAGGTTTTTTGGCCGTTGAATAGAAATTATGGCTTCAATTGGCAGCCAACGTGGCCCGGCCCCCGCGGCCCGATAACCTTGTTCCGACTAAGCTCGATAGTAGAAAGACAAACCTTTTAGGAGTAAGATAGGGCTTGAAAGAAAGCTCTTCAGATAAGTGAAAATACAGCCCTAATTCGTATTGGCTTGTGGTGAGGTGTGCTTTGGCGTATATTTCTGGTAAAAGGAATGTAACCGTCATAGTATGTATCTTTAATAGTTGCTGAGGGAAAATAAAACAAACCAAAAGTTCCATATTTGGGAACTTCTGTTATCTTTGTTCGTAGAATACAACTGTGAATGAAAAGAATATTTGCAAAAAGTACGCTCAGAGATTATTGGGAAAAGCATGGGGATTCAGAGCAACACTTGAAGACATGGTATGATACAGCTATGAATGCTGAATGGAAAAATCCGAGTGATGTAAAAAGCACTTATGCTAGTGCGAATATTTTGAAAGACAGTAGAATTGTTTTCAACATCAAAGGAAACTCATACAGATTAGTAGCAAAATTTAACTTTGAGAAACAGTGGATATTTATCCGTTTTGTAGGAACTCATGCCGAGTACGATAAAATTGACGCCAATACAATTTAATATATTTAGTATGGATATCAGACTTATAAAAACAGAAGATAATTATCAGCAGGCATTAAAAAGGCTTGAAGAAATTTTTGATGCCCCTATTGGAACAGTTGAAAGTGACGAAGCAGATGTATTAGGACTTTTAGTGGATGAGTACGAGAAGAAATACCATCCTATTGAAGCTCCTGATCCAATTGAGGCCATTAAGATAAGAATGGAAGAAATGCAGTTAAAGCAGAAAGATCTGGTTAATGAGATTGGAGGAAAGAACAGAGTTTCGGAGATTTTAAATAGAAAAAGAAAATTGACTTTAGAAATGATACGGAACTTAGCTACACGGTTGAATTTATCAGCAGCAATACTAATTAAAGATTATCAAATCTTTAAATGAAAAGCACGGTTGGTAACAAAAGGCTATGGCTGACGGAGGCGTAGCCAGAGCAATAGCAGCCAACTTTGGAAGTCATATACTAACATAGCTCTAAGCTCATTAAGCCTCCTAAATCCCACAAAAACCCCTTCCATCCCCTGCATTTCCCGCAAATTAGCCCTAATTTCCGCCCATGATCCGTTCGCTGTACCTCAGTAATCGTTTTTTCATGGCCCTGGCCGGGCTGGTGCTGCTCTTTATACTGGGCTTCAGCTTTTCGTGGCTCTACGGACTGGCGCAGGCTGCTTTCCTGGTATGGGTGCTGCTCATTATCACTGATCTGCTCCTGCTTTACAATGTGAAAAAAGGCATCAGCGGATATCGCATCACACCGGAGCGTATGTCCAATGGTGATGAGAATCCGCTGCGCATTTACGTAGCCAACCACTACCGCTTTGCGGCAAACTTGCGTATGCTGGACGAGCTGCCGGAGCAGTTTCAGAAGCGGGATTTTGATCTTCAACTTAAGCTCTCTCCTGCCGAATCGCGTAGCCTGGATTACCAGCTCCGTCCGGTGAAACGGGGCGTCTATCAATTCGGTGCATTGAATGTTTATGCCTCCTCTCCTATTGGCTTTTTCCGGCGTCGCTTTCGTTTTTCAGAAGACAAAGCCGTACCCGTTTACCCCTCCTTTATACAGATGCGGAAGTATGAGCTGCTGGCGATCTCCAGCCACCTGAGCGAACTGGGCATCAAGCGGATGCGGCGGCTGGGCAATAACCGGGAATTTGAGCAGATCAAGGAATATGTGGCGGGAGATGATTTTCGTACCATCAACTGGAAAGCGACCGCTCGCCGGGGCGGACTGATGGTCAACAAGTACCAGGACGAACGTTCGCAGCAGGTATACGCGCTGATTGACAAGGGCCGCACCATGAAGATGCCCTTTGCCGGCATGAGCCTGCTGGACTATGCCATCAACGCCAGCCTGGTAATTAGCAACATCGCCATTCGCAAAGAGGATAAAGCCGGCCTCATTACTTTTCAGCATAAGGTACAGCAGGTAGTACCGGCCAGTCGGCGCGCCAGCCAGATGAACCTGATCATGGAGGCGCTCTACGCCCAGAAAACGGCTTATAAAGAATCCAATTTGGAAGAACTCTATGTGCAGCTAAGACGGCAGGTACGGCAGCGGAGCCTGCTGCTGCTGTTCAGCAACTTTGAGTCGCTCTCTTCATTGGAGCGGCAGCTTCCTTTCCTGCGGCGCATAGCCGCCCGGCATGTGCTGGTGGTGATCTTCTTCAAAAATACCGAGCTGTATCAGCTGCTGGACAAAGAAGTGGAAAACATACAGGACGTATACCAGAAAACCGTGGCCGAAAAATTCGCCCTGGAGAAAAGAGTAATGGTAGACGCGCTGAAGCAATATGGTATTCACGCCGTACTCACTAGTCCCCAGCAGCTATCGGTAGACACCATCAACAAATACCTGGAGCTGAAGGCAAGGGGGTTTATTTGAAGGGAAATATTATTGTAAATTTCATTTGCTCAAGCCTGATGCTTATATTTTTTAAAAAAAAAGTATGAAAAGGGAAGAAATTTTTAATCAGATTAAAGAAGATGTTGTAGCATATGACCCTGATGCAGAAGTAATTATCTATGGTTCAAGAGCCAGGGGTGATGCGGAGAAAGAGTCAGATTACGATATTCTGATCCTCACTACTTATCCGGTGGATTTGAAAGAGGAGCAGAAATTCAGGCACCATCTTTTTGATCTCCAACTGAAGCTGGAAATATCACTTTCAGTACTGGTTTGCTCCCGCAAAGACTGGGAAAGCAAATATAAAGCAAGCCCCATATATGAAAGTGTAAGCCGGGAAGGACTATCGGTATGAGTGGATTTGATAGACTTGATTATGTAAAATACCGGTTACAGAAAGCGGAAGAAACTATGGACGTAGCAGAGCTTCTCATAGATAACAAAAAATGGAATTCAGCTGTCAACAGGCTTTATTATGCTTGTTATTATGCTATAAGTGCCTTGCTGATATATGATAATGTCTCTGCTAAAACACATGCCGGAGTGAAGACCCAATTTTTTTTGCACTACATTAAAAGTGGTAAAATAGAAGCATCTTCAGGAAAGTTGTATGCTGACCTCTTTGACTGGAGGCAGAAAGGAGACTACAATGATTTTTTTGATTTTGAAGAAGAGCTTGTTGTATCTTTATTAATACCATGCAAAAGCCTTCTAAGCAGTATTAAAAAACTCATATCTACATAAAACAGCAGAAGCAGGCAGCCCAGGCCGCCTGCCTTGAAGCTGCGCGCTGAAAGTTTGGTTAAGCTACTCCAAATGAGCTTTCAACCTGTAACCGCTCCGCGGCGGCCTTCAACCCATCAAACCTGCTGCGCTACCCAGGAAGCACACCAGCCCTGCGGGTCTACGGCACCTTTAAAGAGCTGGCACCCGCCGCAGGCTCCCTCAAATTTATCCGGCTGCCAGAAGCGGCAGTTGGAGCACTGTTGGTCAGGTTTGGCTGATTCATCCACATAATTTAGCGCCTGGCGTGTCTGCAGGTCGGCTTCGGTCAGGTCCTGGTTATACTCGCTGCAATCTACCGCCTGGGCTTCTTCCTGCAGGGGCTCGGCAACTTCGTTTAAAGGCTCTGCCTCATTTTCTTCGGGTACGCCCCGGTTTTCCAGTTCCTGATTGGCAGTACCACCACCGCCGCATGCGCTCAGCAGGGCGGAACCTGATACTGCAGTAATGCTGAGCATCCCTGCTCTCCTGAGAAATGACTTGCGATCCATCTTTTTCATATATTGGCTGGTTTAAACAAAAGGAATAACTTAAGCACCCGCTCAGGCGGGAACCAGCATTAATAAATGTTACATGGCATTCTTGTTTGGCAGAAGACTTAGTTTATAATGTATCTAAATTTGCTGAAGCTTCTGGTGAACCATCAGCGGGAGTGAAAGGAAAAAAAGACCAAGATTCATGGAAAACCCAATAGAAAAATCAATGCGGCAGACCAGCCGCAACGTGCGCAAAGTGACAAGAGCCGTGAAAAAAATGTCATTAGATGCACTGTCTTTTAACAGGAAAAAACAAAACGCGTACCGCCTGAGCCAAAGCGCCGGTAATGCACCCGGTACCCTCATCTATACCGGACGCAATACTTCCGAACCTCCGGAGCTTACACTTTACCGCTATAATGAAGAATCCCTTGACAAAGACCATGGTACTGACCTCAGGGAGGTGCTGGGTAAACTGGACAAAAACAGGTGCAACTGGCTTAATATCAGTGCCATTCACGATACTGAAATGATCAGGGAATTGGGGGATTTCTTTGGCCTGCACCTACTGGTACAGGAAGATATCCTCAATACCGTACTCTCCCCTCAGTACGAAGATTATGATGATTACCTCTTCCTGACCCTCAAAATGCTGAAAATCAATGAAGAAACCAGGCTCATTGAGCAGGAGCATGTCAGCTTTATTCTGGGTGATTACTTTCTTATCTCTTTCCAGGAGACCAGGCAGGATGTGTTTGAGCCGGTACGCTACCGGCTGGAAGGGCATAAAGGACGTATTCGCAAACGCAACATTGACTACCTGCTGTATGCCCTGATAGACGTAATCGTGGATAATTATTACACCATTACGGAAGAAATCAATGACCATATGAACAACTTGGAAGATGAGCTGATCAACGACCCTCAGCACAATGTAGTGCAGCGCATTACGCATCAGAAGCGGCAGATCATTGAATTGCGCAAGATCGTCTACCCTTTGCGGGAAGCACTTCGCAAGCTGAATAATGAAGAAGAGCTTATTCAGGACCACACCATGCGCTTCTTCGACGATGTCTACAGCCACGTAGACCATGTCATCAGCACCATGGAGTCGCAGCGGGAGATCCTGTCCGGCTTTATGGACCTCTATATGTCGACCATCAGCAACCGCATGAACAATGTGATGAAGACGCTGACTACCATTGCCACCATCTTTATTCCGCTTACCTTCGTGGCGGGCGTCTACGGGATGAATTTTGAATATATGCCCGAGCTGGGTTGGGAAAATGGCTATTTTATTGCCCTGGGTGTGATGTTTTTGCTGGGAATAGGCATGTACATCTATATGAGAATGCAGAAGTGGTTTTAGCTACATGGAAATATATTTTTTGCCAATAATGATAACGATTAGCTTTTTTAGCTGTTATTATTATGAATTAACAAAAACTTTTTAACCCAAAAAACTTTTTAGACATGGCACAGAGAGACACTAATCATACTGGAAAAGATAATAAAGGTAAGCCCGGTGGCACCATACAGGATAAAGCGGAAACCAAGACCGTAAAAAATAAAGAAAACCTGGAAAGAGAAGAAGAACTGAGAGAAAAATATACCGATGGGGAAAATAACCCGGATCCTGATGCTGTACAGGTTAGTAATCCGAACCGGAATACCAACAAAGAGAAAACAGACAACGGAAGATACAATTGATAGGACTGTAATATAAATCATCAGGCCCGTGCATGATCTCTTGCACGGGCTTTTTTTAGTCTTTACTTTCGGATCAGGTTGCCTGAGCCGCGAATAGAGCTGCTTACCTGGGGGTTGCCATAATAAAAGACATCTCCGCTGCCCCTGATTTCAGCATACAAAAAGTCGCTGACATTCACTGTGCTGTTGCCACTCCCGGAAATCGTCACATCTGCTTCAACGGTCTGAAGGTCGGCCGCCCGGTAATCCCCTGATCCGTTGATCCGAATCTCCTGTTCTATGGCTTCTCCACTCAGTCGGAAATTCCCCGACCCATTGATCTCAGCGTATAGCTGATCAAAGTACAATTCCAGGTCCATGCTGCCCGATCCGTCAATTTCCAGGTCCAGGTCATCTCCGGCCAGTACGCTTTCGCCATACACATCACTGGATCCGCGAATCTCGAGCCCCTCCAGCTCATTCAGGGTGATATACACTTTCACATCGCGACGGCTGCGGTAAGAGTGGGTACTCTTGATACGCAACTCACCCCCCCTTACGCTGGTACTGATGATGGGTACAATGTTATCGTCTGCTTCTACCTCCAGGTACTGTGCATTATCCTGGGCCAGGATGATATCCATAGCGCCCTCTACCAGGATACGGTCAAATTCGGGAAGTATCCTTTCTTCCACCACGACATTTCCAGAGCCATTGATGGCCGGGCCTATTCCATCTCCGTCGATGTCAAAATAACAGCTGCTCATCAAAACACTAAAAAGCGCAGGCAGCAGGGTATAAAAGGTGTGTCTCATTTTCATAACGATTGGGTTCATGTGATTCTTTTATACCTATTACAGCCAAAGCTGCCACTACCCTACCTCAGACACCAAAAATTTTTGTCTAATTTTTCAAAGTGAGGATTACGGGCACAAAAAAAGCCATCGCAGGGATGGCTCAGGAATAAATATCTGTTGTGATTTCAAGCTTGCTCAGATGGTAAACTTATACCACTTTTCGCTGCTTTTGCTGGAAGCCACGGCATTCTCGATAAAGGCCATGCCTCTTATCCCATCATCAATGGTTGGGAAGTCCAGGTGCTGGGGGTCAGGCTCTTTACCTTCCATACGGGCTCGGAGAGTCATGGCAAAATTACGGTACAGGTTGGCAAAAGCCTCCAGGTAACCTTCAGGATGCCCGGCCGGAATGCGCGTATGAGCCATGGCGCTCTCGCCCAGGTAGGCACGGTCGGCCCCGGTACGGTAGACCTGCATCGGCTGGTCCAGCCAGCGGACGATCAGCGAGTTAGGCTCCATCTGATGCCACTCCAGGCCGCCTTTTTCACCGTAGACAAAAATTTTGAAGTTGTTTTCCTCGCCGGCTGCTATCTGGCTGGCATGCAATACGCCTTTGGCCCCATTGTCAAAGCGGAGCAGTATATTACCATCCGTATCCAGCTCACGTCCCTCGCCAAAGGCAGTAAGGTCAGCGCAAATTTCGCTTATTTTCAGGCCGGTGATATATTCTGCCAGGTTTTCGGCATGGGTGCCAATGTCGCCCATACAATTGCTGATGCCGGTACGCTTGGGATCGGTCCTCCAGGAGGCTTGTTTCTGGTCTTCTTTCTCAATCAGGGTTGAGAGCCAGCCTTGCGGGTATTCCACCACTACTTTACGGATTTTACCAATCTTGCCGCTTTTTACCATGTCGCGGGCCTGTTTTACCATCGGGTAGCCCGTATAGTTGTGGGTAAGGGTAAAGGTCAGACCTGTCTTCTCCACTACTTCCTTCAGTTCCTTGCCTTCTTTCAGGCTGAAGGCCAGGGGCTTATCGCAGATTACGGGAAAGCCATTCTCCAGGGCCATTTTGGCAGGAGGCATATGCATAAAATTAGGCGTGACAATAGAGACAAAATCCATACGTTCGCCTTCAGGTAGTTGCTTTTCCTTGTGAATCATTTCTTCATAGCTTCCATAAACTCTGTCAGAGGGCAAAAAAAGCTCAGCACCAGACTCCTTGGATTTTTGTGGGTCGCTGCTGAATGCGCCGCATACCAGCTCAATCTGTCCGTCCATAATGGCAGCCATCCGGTGAACTGCTCCGATGAAGGCTCCCTTGCCTCCACCGACCATACCCATTCTGAGTTTTCTGTCTGTTGTTGCCATAGTGTAGTTTGTAAAATTTGTAAAGAATTTGTGCGTTTATCAGATAAGAAAATTAAGTTATTAAAAAATAGGGCCTTATGCACAAAGTTATAAATTTGTGGATTAATAGCTATTTAAAGCCCTCTTTTTCAGCCTGCTCGCCAGGTAAGTGCCAGTGCGCTTGCTATCTGAAGGCTGCTATGAATCAGGTAAAAAAATCAGTAAATTTTTATTCACACAACTTAACAAATGTACCACATGATGAACTTAAAAAGCCTGTTGATGCTGGGGATGGTAAGCCTCTGCTGCTTCCATCTGAGTATGGGCCAGGAGATAGTGAAAGACTGGAAACCAGAAGACACCGAGTTTTGGGATCCTGAACGTCCCAAAGTAACTCCCGGAGAGGGTACCAGGCCACCCTCTGATGCGATCGTGCTTTTTGATGGCGCAGACCTATCCAAATGGGAAAGCCAGAAAGACGGGTCTGCGGCTCCCTGGAAAGTAGAAAACGGACACTTCACAGTTGTACCTGGTACAGGGGGTATACAGACCAAAGAAAAGTTTGGGGACTTTCAGCTGCACATAGAGTGGCGCTCTCCCCAGGAGGTAAAGGGTGAAGGACAGGGCCGCGGAAACAGCGGAATCTTCCTGCAGGGTATGTACGAGGTACAGGTGCTGGATTCTTACAACAACCGCACTTACTACAACGGGCAGGCCGGTAGTATCTACAAGCAGTCTCCTCCCCTGGTCAATGCCATGCGCCCGGTAGACCAATGGGAAGTATATGATATTATCTACACCGCCCCCCGCTTTGACGAAAAGAACGGTGCCATGCTGCAGAAGCCCCTTGTTACTGTGCTGCATAATGGCGTAGTGGTACAGAATGCGACCGAAATACAGGGAACTACCGAGTATATCGGAACCCCCAAGATAGTGTACCATGGTGACGGGCCTATCTCACTGCAGGATCACAGCAACCCTGTCAGCTTCCGCAATGTCTGGATCAGAAAACTGGACTAATTTATTATCAACCCGAGGCATAGCGGTCATTCCGCTATGCTTTTAAAATAGTAATACTATGCAACAACTCAACAGACGTTCATTCCTGTCTGCCAGCGCCAAAGCAGCTGCCGGCCTCAGCCTGCTGCCTCTCGCTGCCCGGGCCGACCTGCTGGCCAAGCCTATGTTCTTCAAGATTTCGCTGGCCCAATGGTCGCTGAACCGGGGCTTCCGCAATGGTGAACTGGACCCGCTCAATTTTGCTAAGATTGCCAAAGAGGATTTTGACATACAAGCTATTGAGTACGTGAGCCAGCTTTTCTCCGACAAAGCCGATGATGCTTACATCAAAGAGCTGAAAAAGCGTGCTGCCGACCAGGGCGTCGAGAGCGTGCTCATCATGGTGGACCGTGAAGGCAACCTGGGTGCTACCGATGATAAGGAAAGAAAACAGGCGGTAGAAAACCACTACAAATGGGTAGAAGCGGCCAAAGAACTGGGCTGCCACTCCATACGGGTGAATGCCGCCGGGCAGGGAACTGCCGAGGAAGTAAAATCAGCTGCCATTGACGGCCTGGGTAGCCTGACCGAATTTGCGGATGATTACGATATCAACGTTATCGTCGAGAACCACGGGGGTTACTCTTCCATCGGTACCTGGCTGGTGAGTGTCATGGAGGGTGTCAATCATCCCCGCTGCGGTACACTGCCTGATTTTGGCAACTTCCGGGTGAACGAGAATGAAACCTACGATATGTACAAGGGGGTCAAAGAACTGATGCCTTATGCCAAAGGAGTGAGTGCCAAGTCTTATAACTTTGACAAAAAAGGGAATTCTATAGAAGTTGACTTTGTCCGTATGATGCAGATCGTCAAAGAGGCAGGCTATACCGGTTATGTAGGCATAGAATATGAAGGACGAAATGGAGATCCTTATAAAGGCATAAAGGCTACCAAGAAACTGTTGGAAAGAATCGGACAGCAGCTTTCCTGAGATGCAGTAGCAGGTCGCCTGGTCATGGATACGATCAGGCGGCTTCCAACCCCAATAAACTTTTCAAACTTGAGCCATCAGATACACCGCCTGCTTGTCTGGGCCAGCCTTTTCCTGTTTAGCTTTCAGATATCAAATGAGCCTGTCCGCATCTTGTCTCTGGGTGATTCTATCACGCAGGGGGGCAAAAGACAGGTCAAAGAATACACCTATCGCCTGCCTTTACAAATGATCCTGCACAGGGAAGGGGTCGGGTATGATTTTGTTGGTTCCAGAACCGCCGGGCTGCATGAAGATGCCACCTGGCCTGGTGTAGCCGAAGGGGTGCCCTTTGATCCCGACCACGAAGGCTACTACGGTAATACTACCCGTAATGCCTGTACCAAAGCGATCGCGGCTTATGACCAATATGCCATGCCGCCGGATATCGTACTGGTTCACCTGGGGACCAATGACCAGAAACACGGGGAGTTTGAGAAAAATGTAGGTGAACCGCTTCGAGAGTTTATCCGCTTCATTCGCGACAAAAACCCGGAGGTAGTCATACTGCTGGGTCACCTGAATTTCAATGCTGGTGAACCTGCTCTGGCAATCAGAAAAGTAGTGGAAACAGTAGCGGCCGATATGGATAGTGCCAAATCTCCTGTCAAAACGGTACATCACTACCGGGGCTGGACAGAAAATCCCGATG
>CAZFFW010000201.1:0-10346 GCA_964518125.1 uncultured Porifericola sp. | reverse complement strand
CTATTTCTTCCAACTCCTGTATCAACACTGTTGAGGAGATGGTAGGTCAGAAAAAATAGTAAGCAGCACCGCAAATGCCAGCGGTCGTACTTTGGCCTGTAGAATGCAGCTTTGATTTGGAAACAAAAAAAGAAAGCAGCCCGCATCGCAGACTGCCTTCATTTACCCCAGATAATGATTTTTCTTATTCCACCGGATCAGCATTGCTGCCCACATTGCCCTGGGCTACCAGGGTAGCCAGATCTTCCATGCTAAGATGCACATTTACATAGCCATCGTAAGCAATAATTTCATCGTAAGTGAGCGCCATGCCGTCTTCTCCGTCTTTCTTACGGATGGTCGTCATACTCATACCGGTATTGCCATCTACTGGCGTAAAAGTTACGGCAATAGGCCCGCCTTCTTCGGCAGAATTGTCGTGGATATGCGTCGGATGCATTCCGTTCATAGGCGTACCCTCCAGCGCGATTGTCGCCAGCGTGAAGCCGTTTTTACGTTCGGCAAAAGTGACGGTTCCCATTACACCAGCGATATCTTTTTCCATCAGGCTGTATCTGGTAGTATTGCCAGTCAGCTCATTGGCGCCAATATCTCCCTGCGCTACGATGGTCGCCAGTTCTTCCATACTCAGGTGCACGTTTACATAACCGTCATAGTTCAGAATATCCTCGTAAGTGAGGGCCATACCATCATCAGTCATGCTGATATCGGTGACGCTCATGCCGCTGGTTCCATCAACAGGCGTAAAAGATACTGCGATACCTCCACCTTCTGCCGCTGAATTCATGTGGATATGGGCAGGATGCATGCCACCATCGGGCGTACCTTCCAGCATAATGGTCGCTAAGGTTGTACCGCTGACCCTTTGGGCAAATGTTACTGTACCGCTGATACCGGCTACATCTCTTTCTCCCAAGTCATAGACATAGCTCTCACCGGTCAGTTCATTGATACCGATATCGCCCTGTGCCACTATCGTACCCAAATCTTCTGCGCTCAGGTGTACATTAACGTAGCCATCATACGCGAGAATATCCTCATATGCCAGCGCTGTTCCATCATCAGTCATGCTGATATTGGTGACGCTCATACCACTTGTTCCATCCACGGGGGTAAAAGATACTGCAATGCCTCCACCTTCAGCCGCTGAATTCATGTGAATATGCGCGGGGTGCATACCGCCATCAGGTGTGCCTTCCAGCATAATCGTGGCGAGGGTATTACCATTTACTCTTTCTGCAAAAGTGACGGTTCCCATGATTCCGGCTACGTCTTTTTCTGCCAGAGCGTAGGCCTTACTTTCCCCGGTCAGTTCATTCTGCCCGATATCTCCCTGGGCTACCAGCGTAGCAAGGTCCTCAGCACTCAGGTGGACATTGACGTATCCGTTGTAACTCAGGATTTCTTCATAAGTCAGGGCATCGCCTCCATCAGTCATACCAATGTTGGTCATACTCATACCAGTCGTTCCGTCTACCGGATTAAAGCTTACGGCTATGGCTCCGCCTTCAGCCGCTGAATTCATGTGAATATGCGCGGGGTGCATACCGCCATCAGGTGTGCCTTCCAGCATAATCGTGGCGAGGGTATTACCATTTACTCTTTCTGCAAAAGTGACGGTTCCCATGATTCCGGCTACGTCTTTTTCTGCCAGAGCGTAGGCCTTACTTTCCCCGGTCAGTTCATTCTGCCCGATATCTCCCTGGGCTACCAGCGTAGCAAGGTCCTCAGCACTCAGGTGGACATTGACGTATCCGTTGTAACTCAGGATTTCTTCATAAGTCAGGGCATCGCCTCCATCAGTCATACCAATGTTGGTCATACTCATACCAGTCGTTCCGTCTACCGGATTAAAGCTTACGGCTATGGCTCCGCCTTCAGCCGCTGAATTCATGTGAATATGCGCGGGGTGCATACCGCCATCAGGGGTGCCTTCCAGCATGATTGTGGCCAGGGTATTACCGTTCATACGCTCGGCAAAAGTTACCGTACCGCTAATGCCAGCTACATCTTTTTCCATTAGAGAATAGGCTTTACTTTCCCCAGTAAGAGTATTTTGCCCAATATCTCCCTGGGCAATGAGCGTAGCCAGGTCACTGCTGCTCAGGTGTACATTGATGTAGCCGTTGTAGTCCAGCAGCTGATCGTAGCTGATGGCAGTGCCGTTATCCAGCGTTTCAATGATCGTCTCGCTCATACCTGTGCTGCCATCTACAGCAGTCAGCGAAATAGCGATGTCTCCTCCTTCAGCCGCAGTATTCATATGAATGTGTGCCGGGTGTGTTCCGCTGCTGGTGCCGTTCAGGTCTATGATCAGTTGGGTACTGCCATCCTCCAGTTCGGTCAGCGTAGCTGTTCCGCTAATAGCCGGATCAGATACCGACATCAGGTCGTAGCTCATGGAACTGCCGGTAGGCTCAGGGAGGTCAGGCATCATCGGGCCTTCTTCCTCTTCACAAGCCAGGGTGAGGATGGACAAGGCACCCATCGTCAGGTAGACAAAAAATTTCAAAAATGTGTCAGAATAAAAGCTTCTCATAAGTCTTCTTGGTTAATTTTTCAAGTTTAGTAATTACATCCTTTTCCGGATGTGACAGCAGACTTACGAAGCCAGGGGGCGGAGTGGATTGGGTGGGGATGAAAAAAATTAAAAAAAAACTGGTTTGCCCGAAGTGCCTTGCAGTATATGGGTGCGTGTTTGGAATTAAGGCGACTGCTAAGAGGCAGGTATGTAGGGCACAAAGCTGGGGTGAAGCACAGTTATGTAAATGCCGTAGTCGCTAGCCTCTGGCTAGTGAATTTATCCAGGGGGCCTCTGGTCCGAAAGCTGTAATCTTTAAACTTTAATACGGTTGGTTTAGCAGAGTTCTTTAAACATCATTCTTGTTTCCGGTAAAGTGGCGATACAATCGCCTTTCTCGCCCATCCTCGTCTAAGACGCGGCGTGCAACGCGAGGATGATATCAGCTTACAAAATCAACCGTAATATTCTTTTTTATTTAGGTCAGAGACTTGTCACTGCTCCGGCAGCCCGGTCGCTTGATGCGTGCAACTGATTGGCTGCGGAAAGGAAAAATGAGGTTTGTGAGGGCACAAACCTGGGATAAAGCAATAGGAAGGATTAAGATCATATGGTTTGTGAGGGCACAAACCTCGGTGGTGGAAAAACCTTCGACCTGAAACTTTTAACTGTTAAACCATTTACACCTCGCCCAGCACGTACATGGCTTCCAGCGTGGGGTTTTCGCTACCACCTTCAGGTTCCAGGGTGATGGCAAAAGCGGAAGCACCGTCTATCTGCTGCATGGCCACCAAATCATCTTGCAGATCAAATACCCCGGCACTGGCAGGCTGACCATCCACGATACCCCAGAGCTGGTACTGTTTACCTGCTTCAGGTTCGGGTAATCCGGCCGGATTAAGGTAAACCTGGTCGGAGGCATCATTCCAGTAGACTAAGGCAAAGGCAGAGGGAGCTACCTCGGTACCCTGTAGCCGTACCTGCTGAAAATTGGGATTGGTAAAAACCTGGTTTTTTTGCTCCATCAACTGCTCAAAATCAGAACGAAGTGCCTGATACTCCTGGCTTAGCTCCTGCTCCTGGGCAATATAGCTGGCCAGTTGTGATTCAGCAGACTGCCACTGGCTACGGTAATAAAAAGCCAATGCAGTAGAAAAGATCAACAGTGCAATGGCTGCCGCAGAAAGCCACTGCCAGGTCCGGCTGTTGCTGCGGATTTCCACTACTCTGGGCTGAGCGGTGTTGGTTGTCGACGCTGATTCAGTTTTTGTCTCTGAAGCCGTAGTTTCTATTCTTGAGAAAAGATCATCTTTAAGCCCGGAACGGGGCTTTACGGCGGCTTTGCGGGCAAGCCCTTCCAGCACCATTTCGGTTTCTGCAATTTCTGCCTTCACCTCCGGATGGCGCTCGGCCATTTCCTCTACCTCACGGGTTTCCTCCTGGCTGAGATCACCCATCACGTAAGATTCTATAATTCCCGAATCGATCCACTCTCTGATATTCATGGCGTCACAATTTTTCTAAGCTTAACCATCGCAGACCGCAGGCGGGTCTTTACTGTTCCTAAAGGAATGTTAAATTCTTCTGCTACTTCTGACTGGGTATACCCCCGCAGATATAGCTGTTCTACTACAAAACGTTGTTCTTCAGAAAGTTCGTTCATCACATTTTCCAGTCCAATGGCATCTACCGATGATTCGGTATGCTGCGATTTATCCAGCGTATATACGTTATCACTTATGGAATCGGATTTACTTTGCTGCCTCATTCCTTTGGAGCGGAGCTTGTCCAGGGCCAGGTTACGGGCAACGCGCATCATCCAGGTAAACAATCGCCCCTTGCCGGGATCGTACTGGTCTATTTTTTCCCAGTAACGCATAAAGGCATCCTGCAAAACCTCCTCGGCCACATCCTGGTCCTGCACGATACGGCTGATCACCCCCAGCAGGGCGTCGGCATAATGGTCGTACAGATAGGATAGAGCAGCTTTGTCTTTGCGGCGCAATCCTTCGGTGATTTGTTCCTGTGTCACAGCTACTGCTTGAATAAAAAAGCAGCCGCCAAGATAGACGGCGGCTGCAATTTAGCAGAAATGCTGTAAATATCATGCACAGACCGGCAGATCACTCACTCCGAATAGATTCCGTGGGATTGGAAGTAGCTGCTTTGAAGGACTGATAGCTGATGGTAAGCCAGGCGATCGCCAGGGAAAAGCCTCCGGCAGCGGCAAAAATCCACCAGGGGATCGCAATGCGGTAGGCAAATGAGGCCAGCCACTGCTCCATCAGGAAATAAGCCAGGGGTGCTGCCAGCACAAAGGCGATCAGTACCAGCAAGGTAAAATCCCGTGACATCAGCTTCACCAATTGAGGAACCGTAGCACCCAGCACCTTGCGGATACCGATTTCCTTAATTCTCCTTTCTGCGCTGAAGGTCGCCAGCCCGAACAGGCCGATGCAGGCGATGAAGATGGCCAGTCCGGAGAACAGGCTGAATAGCTGTCCCTGCTTCTGCTCAGCCTCGTAGAGTTCGGCATAGCTCTGGTCCAGAAAAGTATAGGCAAACGGATAGCTGGGAGCCATTTCACTCCAGCTTTTTTCCAGCCCCGCCAAAGCAGCAGGCATCTCAGTAGTAGCCAGTTTGACGGCCATCATCCGGTGATAATCCCCTATGGTGATGGCCAGGGGCTCTATTTTCTCATGTAGCGAAGCAAAGTGAAAGTTTTCTACCACGCCCACCACCTGACGATAAGCGCTGTCGTTTTTCACATAAATTTCTTTGCCAACAGCCTCCTCCACTGACCAGCCGATGAAACGGGCAGCCGCCTCATTGATGATGATGGCTTCCTGTTCGTCAGTACCATAATCAAGGGAGAAGTCCCTTCCGGCCAGTAGCTCAACAGCCAGCGTTTTGAGGTAGTCATGGTCGGTAAATACTGTACGCATGGGAAAGATATCCTCTTTGCTTTCCACCATAAACGCCTGACGGTCGTGGAAGCCACCGGGCTCACCCGACATCAGGGATACTTCGGCCACTTCTTTCTGTAGCAGTAGCTTTTCTTTCAGGCGTTGTTTTTCTGCCTGCACTTCATTATTGGTGACCGGAAGGATGATTACCTGTTCGCGCTCATATCCCAGTTCCTTGGATTGCAAAAAACTTAGCTGTTCCCCCACGGTCAGGGTAGCAACGATCAGGGCAGAAGAGATCAGAAACTGGAAAATGACCAGCCCTTTGCGGAGCAGCGTTCCGCCGCTGTAGCGGGTTTCGCCCTTGAGCGCAGTAGCCGGTTTGAAGGAAGAAACGATGAAAGCCGGATACAGACCGGTGAGCATAGAAATGAGTACGATCAGGATCAGCAGGGCCAGATACACAAACCACGGCTGGGCCACCAGGCTGAAGCTCTCTTCCAGAAAACTGCTGAATACTGGTAGTATCATAATGACCAGCGCGATAGCCAGCAGCAGTGAAGCAAGCGTCAGGATGACCGATTCACCGATAAACTGTCCGATCAGCTGTGAACGCATGGCGCCCAGCGACTTGCGAATGCCTACCTCGCGGGAGCGGCGGGTGGCCCGGGCCGTAGCCAGGTTCATAAAGTTGATGCAGGCGATCAGCAGGATGAAAAAGCCGATGGCAGACAGGACATAAATAAAGTTGATGTTGCCATGCTTTACGCCGATGTCATATAATATTCCCGAAGAAAAATAGATCTCGTCCAGGGGCTGTAGTTCAATGTCCATCCTCCGGTTGGGAAATTCAGTATTGTCGCTGAAGTACTTATCCGTAAAGGCTGGCAAACGGGCCTCAACATCGGCGATATTCGTATTTTCTTCCAGCAGCACGTAGGTCTGTAACCAATTACCGTCCCAGTTATCATACCAGTCTGACTCCCGGTAGGTGATCATGGAAGCCAGCACATCAAACTCCAGGTGCATTTTGGAAGGTAAGGGTTTAAGCACGCCGGTTACCATAAATTCTTCGTCAGTATCCAGCGTAATGGTCTGGCCCATAGGGTCGGCATCACCGAAATATTTGATTGCCGTCTCCTGAGTCAGTACCAGGCTGTTGGGGTTGGCAAGGGCAGTTTCTTCATTCCCTTTCTCCAGTTCCAGGGAAAACATTTCCAGGAAATTCGGATCAGTCAAATAAAACTGTTCTTCTACAAATCGGCGCCCCTGGTAATCCAGCAGGGCTTCGCTCGGACCCACCCGGCAACTTTCCCGGATCTGCCCTTCAAAATCACTGGCCAGTGCCGGGCCGTACTGCGCAGCGGTAACACCCACCCTGTTATCCAAACCGTCAATAGAGCTCACACGCAGCACCCGGTAGATGCGGTCGCCTTTTGCCTGGAAGCTGTCGTAGCTCAGTTCTTCCGCTACGTGCAGGTAGATGAAAATACAGCAGGCCAGCCCTATGGACAGCCCGGCGATGTTGATACCGGCGTGCAGCTTGTTTCTGATGGAATTTCGGTAAGCGATCAGGAGGTAGTTTTTCAGCATATCAGTTCAAATGATTAGTCTTCTCAACAGTAGGGTTCAAGCATTGTGCCACTGGCCCTGGAGGCCTTGAGCGCTGTTTGAGAGCATGATAGTGTCCTGAGTCGAACATGAGATGTTCGCTGGCGGACAGTCAAAAAAGTAAAAAAACAGGAACTAAGTAAAAAGAAAACCCCTGCCTCAGGGCAAGGGTTCAAACTATTAAACAGATTTGACATCCATATTTTCCGGATCCCAATGAATCATTCGTTTTTCGTAGTGACTGATATTGGCAGCCAGTGCCGGACCTGCAGCACGTAATCCGAAGTAG
Source organism: uncultured Porifericola sp. (assembly GCA_964518125.1). Classification (GTDB taxonomy): domain Bacteria; phylum Bacteroidota; class Bacteroidia; order Cytophagales; family Cyclobacteriaceae; genus Catalinimonas. The sequence continues at coordinate 3,019 of CAZFFW010000201.1, read as the reverse complement.
GGGTCTTCTACGGTGGCTTTTTCTCCCTTACGCATGGCCTGGAAGAGGTTGGCAAAGTGGTCCTGCCGCATGCCTTCGTAGCCGTATTCTTCCGGTACCGAATACGTCATTTCTTTGGGTTCCTGCATCTGCGGACGGTCTCCACCATATTCCTGGTCGTACCATTCTTTAAACTCGGCCTGGGTTTTTTCGGAGAATGTACCGATGCTCATACCGGGAGCTTTGGGTAGCTTTTTACGCCTTACTGTTACGGCATCCCAGTCCAGGGCCATCTCGCCCTCTGAACCCACCATCCGAATACCTGACCTGCCGCCTGAGCCATCCACAAAGTTGACCCTGAGGGCAAAATTAAAGGCCGGATGTGTAGCAGTTTCGGCATAGTCAAACATACCGAGCATGACATCCGCTACGTCGCGCTCATCTTCCCAGTAACGCAGGCCACCGGTAGCCATTACCCGCTGAGGTCCGTGCGAATCAGTAATGAAGTGCAGCATGGAAAACAGGTGCACGAACAGGTCACCGGGAATACCGGTGCCATAGTCCTGGTAGTTGCGCCAGCGGAAAAAGCGTTTGGCATCGAAAGACTTCTTGGGAGCATTACCCAGAAAACCTTCCCAATCTACATTTTTTGGATCCAGATTGGGCGGAATGGAATACTGCCAGGCCCCAACAGCGCTGAATCGGTCAAAGTATGCTTCTGCGAAGTTCAGCTTCCCGATCTCACCAGCCTGGTATAAGTCTTTGGCTTTCTGGTAAGTCAGTGAGCTTACAAACTGGCTGCCCACCTGAAATGGGGCCTTACTTTTGTCATAGGCTCTGATCAGTTCGTGGCCTTCGGGAATGTGCTGCACCATGGGTTTTTCGCAGTAGACTGCTTTGCCTTTTTGCATGGCTTCTATGGCGATCTGCTTGTGCCAGTGGTCGGGTGTAGCGATGATGACCGCATCTACGTCTTTGTTTTCAAGGATCTCCCGGTAGTTGCGGGTGGTTTTGACCTGTGGTCCGAATACCTCTTTGACCCGGACGAGACGGTCATCAAAGCAGTCGGCGGCGGCGATCAGTTCGGCACCTTCTCCACTGTTCAGGGCGGCGCGCGTATCTCCAAATCCCATTCCGCCCGTACCGATGCAGGCGATGTTGATGCGGTCATTGGCAGGAAACTGCTGCTTTCTTTTCAGGATGTGGAAAGTGTTAGTGCTATTTTCAGCGGCTACGGCAGGTAAAGCGGTAAGTCCGGCGGCAGTTGCCCCCAGCTTTTTAATGAATTTGCGGCGGTTGTTGTGCATGATTTTTAAGATTGGTGACGGATGAATAATGACGAATGAGAGGCGACTATTCTATTTTCTCCTTAAATTTTTTGTCTTTATCGCTATCCAGGAAGTCGGCAGTAGCGGCGATGCCTTTTCTGCCGTTTTTCAGCAGGGCGTCGTCGGGCACTTTTTCAATGGGCGTGTAGCAGGATGCCGGTTCGTCCTTGTAAGGCTTGTTGCTTACTTTATTGTACACCGAGATCAGCGACCAGCGAGAGTGATCGCTGTCGTTGCTATTAGAGCGGTGCAACAGGTTACAGTGGAAAAAGAGCGCGTCACCCGGCTCCAGTTCCACATATACCAATTCGTGTCGCTTTATGGCTTCGTCTACCTTTTCCATACTGGCGCCTACCTGCTCCCCGGTCTTTCCGTGTTCTATACGGTCCATTTTGTGGGAACCTCTCAGGACCTGCAGGCAGCCATTTTCACGATTGGCTTTGGTCAGAGCCAGCATGATGCTGACCATATCAGGATAAAGGAAGCCATTGTTATACCAATAGCCGTAGTCCTGGTGCCATTCCCAGGCGCCACCTTTTTTTGGTTCCTTCTGCATCAGTTTGGAGTGGTAGTGACCAACGGTACCGCCCAGGATCGTTTCAGCAGCATTGACCATACGGGCCGAGCGGCTGTAGAGGCCATACACATCGTCCTGTGGGGTATACCAGAGGGCGAGTTTGGTACGCAGACCGGAGCTGTCGTTAAAATCAAAAGAGTTTTGCTGAATAACCTGGTCTTCTACGGATGTCTGGTAAATGAGGTCTACTTCCTCGGGCGAGAAAAAATGACGGATGATGACATAGCCATCCCGCTCAAAGGTAGCCAGGTGTTCGGGGGTGAATGATGGATATTTCATGGTGTTAGGGTGTTAAAGTGCTTTGTGTTAAGGTGTTATAGTTGGTTTGAGAGGGCCCTCCAGGCCGGGCACAAACCAGGGTTGGATTTTAGACCTTGGCGGCGAGTTCGCGTTCTATGATGTCGCCGCTGGATTTTACTTTCAGAATCACTTTTTTACGTCCGTCGGGCAGGTGCTCTTCTTTGATCAGCCAGTGGGCTTCGTCATAGTCTTTGGCACCCAGGGGTTTGGTTTTTTCGTTGCTGCCTCGCCAGACAGGTAACTGCACCGGTTCCCACTTTTTGCTTTTGGCAGATACGTAGCAGGCATCCATGATGGCATTGACGATGTAGGCATCGTAAAATGTCTCCATAGGAGCGCGCTGCTCATCCAGGGCGTTGAACATATCGGTAAACATCTGGTCGTAGCCCAGAGCATGTATCTCATCACCGACCGGGGCCAGCCAGCCAGTTTCCTGTTCGGCTTTTTCGGCCACATAGCCCTGCATCCCTACGGCGGTGAACATATTATAACCAGTATTCAGAAAATGGTCCAGGCGGATGGTGCCTTCGGTCCCGGATACTTCGTCGCGCAGGTCCATACCTCCCCTGAAAGCCCAACTCACCTCAAACTGGGTGACGGCCCCTGTCTCGTAGCGTACCAGCCCTACGGCATGGTCTTCGGCCTTGATCGGTTTGACCAGCGTATCGGCCCAGCACATTACTTCTATGGGTTTGACATCTTTACCGATAAAGTTGCGCCCGATCTCAATGCAGTGGCAGCCCATGTCTATGATGGCGCCGCCACCGGATTTCTCGCTATCCCAGAACCAGTCGGAGTGGGGGCCGGGATGGGCTTCGCGGGAGCGGGTCCAGAG
>CAZFFW010000200.1:0-10442 GCA_964518125.1 uncultured Porifericola sp. | reverse complement strand
TAGAGCACCTGACTCATAATCAGGTGGTCGATGGTTCGAGCCCATCAGGGCCCACACTTTTAATGCATTGAAAATCTGAGAATTATTTTAAACAAGAAAGCCATCCTTAAAGGGTGGCTTTCTTGTTTGACACTTAAGTACTTGCCTAATTACTAAATTACTAATACAGTCATCAGGGTCTGATGGGAGTGCCGTCATATCGACGAACTCTGCCAAAACCTGGAAATGAATCCGCTATTGGCCAGCGTGCGGCCGCTTTCTCATTGATGTCCACTCCAAGCCCGGGGGCTTCATTAATATGGGCATAACCATCTCCACTGTAGGGCGCTCCCGGAAACACCTCCTGCATCTCTTCGCTTACAGTTCTGTGCATTTCCTGAATACCGAAATTCCATACTGCCAGGGAAATATGGGTGTTCGCTGCATGACCTACTGGTGAAGTATCACCCGGCCCGTGCCAGGCAGTTTTGACATTAAACCATTCACCCAACCTGGCTACTTTCAGGGCGGGAGAAATACCGCCTATCTGGGAAACGTGGATGCGGATAAAATCATACCATCTTTTGACCATTGGTTCTACCCATTCATGAGGGCTGTTGAAGAGTTCTCCCATCGCCAGCGGTACACTGCTCTGAGCACGCAATTGCTCAAAGTAGCCGATATTTTCAGGTGAGAAAGGGTCTTCAATGAAGAAAGGACGGTACTCTTCCAGCGCTTTACACAGGTTAATAGCATCATTGGGCTGGATGCGCTCGTGTATGTCATGGCAAAGTTCTATGCGGTCACCACAGGCTTTCCGTACTGCTTCAAACATTTTGGGCACTCCTATGATATAATCATACTGATCCATGAATGTATCCGATTCATGACCAAAGCCATGTTTCTCATAATCCGGCTGCACCGCTGTCACTCCACTATAACCTCCCATCTGAATACGCACATGCTTGTACCCCATATCCATATATTCCTGCACCCTGTCAACTACCTCCTCAGGACTGTTTCCGCTGGCATGGGTATAGGTAGGAGGAGCAAACCTTACTTTTCCTCCCAGCAACTCATAAACCGGCAGATTTGCTCTTTTTCCTTTGATATCCCACAAAGCCTGGTCAAGGCCGCTCAAAGCATTGTTTAACACAGGCCCGTTGCGCCAGTAAGAGCTGTGGTAGGTAGATTGCCACATATCTTCTATAGCATCAGCGCTTTTTCCCTTACAGAAGTCATTCAGGTATTTATCTACCGCAGTCACCACGGCATGGGCTCTCTGGGTGAAGGTAGCGCAACCCAGCCCGTACAGGCCAGGCTCACTGGTATCCACTTTTACTACAACCAGGTTAGCACCATTACCGCCTGGGCGGGTAGCGATGGCTTTGACATTGGTAATTTTTAATGGTGGAAGTCCTTTGGTCGCTTGCTGAAACTTTTGGTCAGAAACAGCTTGCCCCCAGGATCTATCCGCCGAAGCCAGGGTACTTATTGCCCCTCCTGCCAGTCCAAGGCTCATACTTTTTATCAAGTTTCTTCTATTCATAGGTTGGTTTTGGTTTGAGTAAGGAAAGTTTATATTTATCATATGCTATCCCTATTGGATGCAAAGGGATCATCTATCGGAAACAAAAGAACAACTCCCCGGGCACTTGAAGTCATAAGTTTTGGCTCGAAGAGTTGTAAGTTATCGTCAAAGCTACTTGTCCCACCACACCCTGGTATCCAGCATATCAGGTCCCTGCCTGCTGACAGCCGCATTCAGGTTTTCTATGTTGTTGGTATATTCACTGGTATGGTAGGTTAGCCGCCTGATAAAACCGTTGCCAATAGCACTTTGCGGATAAGGGTTAGATTCAAGCGCAGGAAAACCACTTCTTCTGAAGTTGGCAAAAGCTTCCTGTGCATTGAAGAGGCTGGCCACCCAGTATTGAGTATTAATTTGTTCAATAGCATTGGTCATATCCAGTGGGTGGGCAGCGATGTAGTCATTTATGTCCTCAGTTGCTATGCTCATGTTGGCATCATGTATTGCCAGTTGCTCCATATGAGCCCGAATCCCGTTTTCATATAACTCTTCCGCATCTCCTTCTACCCATCCTCTTATCACTGCCTCTGCAAGGAGCAGTTGTGTCTGGGCATAGGTAAGTATGAAAAAGGGAGCGGTCTGTTTTCCGATGGTCAAAGGATCAAATTGGGAATAACTGTAGAAGCTACCTACACCATCCGATATCGCTCTTTCTACTATTGAGTTGTTATCATACCCAATAGGATGACCTATCTGATCTTCGGCGTTTCGTGTAGCCTTGTCCTGAGTCTGGGTGTTGCCGTTAGTAGCCCCCACATATCGGACTGCCAGTACATCCAACCTGGGATCATCATTTTGCTGAAAAAAGTCTACCAAAGGCTTGGCCATATAAAAGTTGGCGGCCTCAGAACCGTTCAGTTGACCTCCTATATAATTTGGAAAATTAGCCGAATGGCGCACGATTGCCATATCATCGTTGGACATCATCACCCCACCTGCCACCGCTTTTTCCACATACTCCTGTGCCAGCGTAGGATTCACTTTGGTAAGGCGCATAGCCGCACGTAACATAAGGGAGTAGCCAAAGCGCTTCCATTTTTGGATATCCCCGGCATACAGTATATCCCCACTTTCCAGACGCCCAGTAGAACTTAAAGCGGCAGTGGCTTCTTCCAATTCAGTAAAAATGTGCAGGTAAATGTCTTCCTGCGAATCATAAACCGGTGTGCTGTTTCTTTCTATGAAGCCCAGTCCCGCATTCAGAAAAGGGAGGTCGCCGTAGGTATCTGTTAACACCATACCTCCCAAAGCACGGATGATTCTGGCCATATTGTAAACATTTACGCGGCTGGGATCATCTTTGTATTTGGAGATAATATCTACTGTGGTTTTGATCACATTTTCGTACTGATTTGCCCAGGTAAGCTGGGCTACACCAAAATTCTCCTGGTTGTAGTTTCCGCCGACCAGGGAGCTGCCGAAAGGCGTAATCATATGTTGGACAATGGCCATTTCATAGATCATGGTGTGCCGGTTAAAATGAGGCGAAGACCCCCAGATGGCATGATTCAGTATTGGCACCGGGTCTAATGAATTAATGGCAATTTCGCTGGTATTCAATTCTTCAAATCCCTCATCACAACTGGTATGCAGTATGCAAAAGGAAAGGAAAAAAAGCAGTAGGTGATTTCTATATTTTTTCATCTCTCTGAGCGTTTAGCGTAAGTATCTTTTTGAGAATGGTTGGGTTAAAATTGTGCTCTCAGGTTGAAGCCAAAGCTTCTTACCATCGGCAGAGCAATGTCCTGCGTACCGTCAATCTGATGTACCTGTTCCGGGTCCATGTTCTCTGTCCACCTTTTAATGGTGTACACATTATTGGCTACGCCACTCAAAGTCAGACTCTGCACCGGCAGGATTCGGGCAAGGCTTTTCAGACGGGTAAGCTCGTAGCCTATTGTGATCTGACGTAGTTTCCAGAAGCCTGCATTGTAGACAAAGTCCTCACGTATATTGGCATCCGCCTCATAGTAGGTCTGTATATCCACCTGAATGTTGTTGGGGCTGCCATCTGGCAGTACGCCCTCTCCTATAACAAAGCCCTGGTCACGGCCTACCAGGCTTTTTTTGTGCTTACCATGCCTTACATAATCCCTTTCGGCTGACGAGATCAGTTCATGCCCAAGTTTGAAATCTACCAGTGCTGACACTCTCAAGCCTTTATAGTCAATCGCATTGGTAATACCGCCTACCCATGTCGGAATGGCGCTGCCCAGGGGTATTTCTTCCGGTGTCACCAGTGGCAGACCGTTATTGGGATTAAATATCTTTCTACCCAAATCATCGCGCAGATAGCCGCGGGTGTAGATCTGGCCCAGTGGCTGACCAACTACCTGCCGTATGGTACCGCCTATTGACACATCTTCATCATCTAAGCCGAGCTTCAGAACTTCGGAAGTGTTATAGGCTCCATTCAGTGTGATGTCCCAGCTGAAGGCGTTCAGTTCAACCGGCGTAAAGCTTAACAACATTTCCAGCCCCCTGTTGACGCTTTCTCCTACATTGATCAACTGTGCGTTATAACCACTGGTATTGGATACTGCCGCCTGCAGGATCTGGTCTATGCTGAGTTTATTGTAGTAAGTTATATCAAAGTTGATACGGTCAAACATCTGTACGTTCAGGCCAAATTCATATTCTTTGACTCTCATAGGCCTCAGGTTAGGATTGGGAACCACACTGGTAGCAACTGTTCCGACTGGCTGTAAACCTACCGGCCCCTGGAAGAGGTTACTGTTAATGGAGTATCCCAGCATTTGTGAGAATGGTGCCACATCCGTATCACTACCGACTTCAGCATAAGCCACTCTGACCTTGCCCAGGTTCAGCCAGTTGGGTAAGCCGGCAAATGCCTGCGAGAATACAAAGCTACCGGACACTGAAGGATAAAGAACGCTCCGTTCTTCTGGTGAAAGGGTGGAAAACCAGTCGTTTCTGGCTGTCACATTGAGGAAGAGATAATCATTATAGGAAAACTCTGCTGCTCCGTATAAAGAATTGACTCGCCGCTCCGAATACTCATACACAGGTTCTCTTACCCTGGTATTGGCAATTGTGTACAACCAGGGCACAATAAAATCCTGACCTCTGATGCTATTGCGGTCTGTACGCTGGTACATGATATTGCCCCCAAAAGTAAGGTTCATACCAAATTTTTCATTGAATTCCTTTTCAGCGCCTATCAGAAAATCTGAGTTAATCTCTCTAAACCTTCTCTGGTCCTGGGTGACGGAGCCATTGATAAATCCCTCAGGCGCAGGTGCTATACCAGCCATCAGAGATGGAAAATTGATGATCTGGTCTCTTGAAAAATAATCCTGACCAATCCTGCCCTGTACATAGAGCCAGTCGGTCAGATTGTAACGCATTGTAAAGTTACCCCATATACGGTCTCTTGTTACGTCATTAAAATGATCATTTACTGATAAGTATGGATTGGTCCTGTTTCTGAACCTGGAATAAATAACCTCATTTCCATTTTCATCCCGCTGGTATTTTTCCAGCAGATGCAGGGGCATGGTATTGGCGAGGGTATAAATGGTTTTGGTGGTAGTCATATCCTGGGCTACTATCTGCGGGGGGTTCTGATGTACCTCGTTGCTGTAGTTAATATTTCCGGATACACTAAATTTATCGGTGATATTCTGGGTAAAACCAAGGCTGGCATTATACCGGTTGAAGCCTGAGTTGGGGGTGATACCATCATTGTTCAGTTGGGCCAGTGAAAGGTTGAACCCACCGTTTTCTCCCCCTGCGGCTATAGACAATGTATTGGTAAAAGTATAACCGCCATTATAAAAATCTTTAATCTGGTTGCGCTGTGGCACATAGGGTACTTCTTCCCCATCAAACAACACCTGGGTCATACCTGGCTCTATTTTTTCACCAAAGCTCCACACACCGGAATCCGGAAAGGGAGAAGTAGGCCTTACGCCTCTTTCGCCCTGCCCGTACTCATACTGAAAATCAGTGTCATCCATCGCTCTGTCAAGCGTAAAATTGCTATTCCAGGTAATACCAATTCCTTTTTTCTGACCCCGATTTTTGGTGGTTATCATGATCACGCCATCTTTGGCCCTGGAGCCGTAAAGTGCGGCGGCAGCGCCACCTTTCAGCACTGACATTGATTCAATGATATCAGGATTGATACTAATCAGACCATCGCCCGAATCAGAGTTGTTGGCTCCCTGCGTACCTCCGTAATTTCTGGAGTTATTGATGGGTATGCCATCTACCACGATCAGCGGCTGGTTATCGCCGGCAAAGGCAGACTGTCCTCTGATACGGATGGTACTGGAGCCCCCGGCACCCGTCGCCATGCCGGAAATATTGACTCCGGCGACCTTACCCTGTAATGACTGAATGAAGTTGGGAGTGCGGTTTACGGTTACTTCCTCAGGCTGGACCGTGGATACGGCATAGCCCAGTTTTTTGGTTTCTTTCTTAATGCCCAGGGCAGTTACCACAACTTCTGACAGTGCCTGTACATCAGGCATCAGCACAATATCGATGATACTCCTGCCATCAATCTCTACCTCCCTGGCCTGGTAGCCGATGGATGAAAAAACAAGGGCGTTGACATCATCTGCTACGGTAAGCCGGTAGCTACCGTCTATACCCGTCACTGTACCGGTAGCCGTACCTTTCGCGAGCACATTCACTCCCGGCAGCGGTGCTCCTGATTCATCTTCTGTGACTGTTCCACTGATCGTTTTCTCTACTGATTTTACTTTTTTGATAATCATGTAGCCACGCCTGGCCAGATTATTTGCCTCCTCTTCTAGTGTGCTGGTGCTAAAACTACTTTTTGACCCATTCAGCTGCTGTTTTAGCTCAGTCTGTCTTTTCCGCCTCTGGATCACATAGTAGTTGTTGTATACTTTCTCGAAATCCAGCTTATGGGGTTCCAGAACATCTTTCAGTACTTTCTCCAGTTTGACCAGGTCCTTATCCTGTATGGCAGCATTGTTACCTATCGGAGATGGCTTGATCATCTTTCCATCCAGTAGTTCACTGTCGTATACAAACTTAATCTGATAGATGTCTCCCAGCTTTACCAGGAAATCGGCAAGTTTTTGTACATCCTGCTTGTCTCCTGTTACCTTCACTGGAGCGCTAAGCGCAAGGTTTTGTGAGAAAAGGGGCGTCCGAAAAACAAGAAAGATGGCTAAAAGCAAAAGCCCGGCAGGAAACATCCCTGGTTTCCATGGATAGGGAGCATTTTTGTGCTTCGGTTGTGGTTGCATAGTAGTTGATTTAAGTAAAAACAATAGAATCTCATGCTGCCAATCTGACTCTTTTGAATCGGCAACTAAACTTGAAAAATATGGATTGGCTATTTTCTTATCTCAGATAAATGGTGTCCCCCACCTTCTCAGATTTCAGGTCAAAGGACTTTTCAATAAGTGTCATGATCACATCAAGTTCCTGATTTACCTGTCCTGTAAATACTTTGTCTAAAACCTGCTTATTTTCAAGGATGATCTCAACTCCATATAAATCTCTCAGTAGTTGGAATACTTCTCTCAGTGGAGTGTGGTCAAAATTGAGTGTGCCGCTCTTCCAGAGCGTATACGCTTCTGGGTCAACCAGTTTTATTTGGTAGGTACCGCTTTTCTGGGAATAACTTACTTTTTCGCCAGGCTCCATCAACAGGCTTTTGCTTTTTACCATTCTGACAAAATCCAGCTTTACCTTTCCTTCATTGAGTACGACGTCCGTTTTCTCATGCCGTGTATTGACGTTGAATTCTGTCCCAAGGACATTGACCGTCAGGTCTGAAGTAATAACTCTAAAAGGAGCGTCGTCCCGGGTGTGAAAGACCTGGAAATAGGCTTCCCCCTTAAGCTCAACCTCACGAGGCATTTCTTCCTGGTAAGTGAGTGAAGAATTGGCATTTAAAAAAACTACCGTTCCATCCGGTAGTTCCACTTTTTTGGTTTCACCATAGGCAGTGGCTACCTGTTGCAGGTCATTTATTAAGTATGTGACTGACCAGATTGCACCGATCAGCAGGATAATTGACGCCGCAGCCCAATACCATGCGGAGTTGCGTATGGGTTTTACCTTCTCAGCAGTTGATATTCTCTGGTAAATGCCTGCCAGTGTTTTTTGATGGTCATTTTGCTCCAGCTGTGAGGCATTCATCTCCCAGCCCATCATCTGCCCATCCAGGTACTGCTCATAATATGCCTGCCCTTCGGGAGTAGCAAGCCACTCCAGCACAATAGCTGCTTCTTCAGCGCTACACTGATGGCTCAGATAGCTTTCAATAAGTGAAGGATCAGGTCTTTTCATCACTCTGAGGTTTCTCTTTTTATATATACTACACAGCTAAAGGCCGGGTGTATATGCGAAGCGATAAAAAAAGTAAAATTCTTTTTACTGGTTAATAGAAGAGATCCAGGAGGGGAAATACTGTCAGCTTCGCCCCATGTAAATGAATGTGGTTTTTCAGCTGACGGCTGGACTGGCTCAAATACATCTTCACGGTATTGAGGGATAGGTTGAGCTCATTGGCAATTTGCTCATTGCTCATCCCCTGGTATAGACTTAGGGTAATAATTTTTCTTCTAAGTTCAGGAAGCTGATCCACCATTTGATCAATTCCTTTCTGAATTTCGTTTTCCAAGACCACATGTTCCGTAGCACTTGTTGAATTCAATTGACTGCTGGCAAAACGGAAATTTTTGAGTATTTCATTATTACGGGTTCTGACCGCGTTGAGAATATAGTTTTTCAGACAGGTGAACAGAAAACCCCTCAATGAAAGACGATCGTCTAAATTTTCCCGATGCAACCATAACCTGGTGAAAACTTCCTGCACCGCATCCTCAGCCAGTTCCTGACTCTTAAGTTCCTTCAGGGCGAAAGATTTAAGAGAAGAACAGTACATATGAAAAATAGCCTCAAAAGCAGCATGATCGCCACCTTTTAGGGCTGTTATCTGTTTTCTATTTTCATCCTGGTTGAACATCAATTTTGCTACTAAGGATAAATATTATTGTTAATTTGAAAAATTGATCCCTGAAAAGCAAAATTTTTTTATGATGTTGTTAGCACCTTCCGGTTTGTCATCATCAAATTCACCATTTTTGAAAATCTGAGCGCTGAGTATGCAACTCCGTATACCTTGGGATTTCACTTTAGTTTACTGATCTAAAATTAGTGTATGATACGCTGTTTTCAGATTGTATTTTACCACAATGCCGGTGAGGGCCACTGTCAGCATGAACGAAAATAAAGCACACAAAATAAGCTGATTAACTATAAAGCAAAGGCCAGAGCAACATCTGTCGCTCCGGCCTTTTACAAAAATCAATGACCTTTGTATTTAGATGATTACGCTTTGGTGCTTAGTTCGGGCGCATCCATGCCATATTTTTTCTGCATCTTTTTGATAAAAGCGTAGCCTTTCTCTGCAATATCCCAGGGTTTGGAGAACTCCCGCCATACACCGATGGCATTGGCAAAGGCAGGGTCATTCCTGGAAAATGCCTCAATGGTCAGCCAGCCTTCATAACCGATATCTGCCAGGGTAGAAAATACTTCATCAAAGGGCACATGTCCGTCACCGGGAGTACCACGGTCATTTTCACTGATATGCACATGGGCCAGTACCGGTGAGATGCTACGGATGGCGCCCGAAAGCTTCTTCTCTTCCACATTGGCATGATGTGTATCAAACATTGCCCTGACATTAGGATGATCTACCTCTTTCACCAGCCGGAGGAGTTGTTCCATGGTATTGCATAAATAGCACTCAAAACGGTTGAGCGCTTCCGGGGCGAGAATAATGTCAGCCTGAGCAGCATGTTCACCGGCGGCATGCAGCACCTCTGCCGCCCAGCCATACTCACGGTCTTCGGGGGCATGCTCCATAAAGTGCCCATGTGCCGAATGAAAAGGTCCACAAATTAATTTCGCCTGCATACTGTGGGCACAGTCAATATTGTATTTGATCTGGTCAAGGCCTTTACTTCGTACTTTGGCAGATGGGTCAATGGGGTTTTGATCCTTGCTGAGGACAAACACGCAGGTGGCTTCCATGCCCAAATCATGGACATGCTGTCCAAACTTCTGATAGTCTGAACGATCCTGATTTGCTAACAGGCACTCCACGCCATCGTAACCAATTGTTTTGAGTCTGTCTACAATTGGTTTTAGTTGATCAGATACCATTGCAGACCAGACCAGTACATTAAATCCCACTTTCGTCATAGATTATGCAAGTTTATAGGTTGAAAAAACAGGAATAATAAATTCAGGCAGGCATATACTGCCATTCCTGAATTTAGCTACAAATCGGCTGCGATACCAAACAGGCTGCTTGTTTTATTTCGGAAACGCACATAATCCAGATTGTTCAATACTGATGCTTTACAAAAAAAGCGCAGAAGAAGCCAATTCCCCTGCGCCAGCTTGATTTTTTCAAAGAAGGATTTTCACTTTATATTTCCCCTACCATAATATTACGGAAGTCAATGCTCATCTCATTATTGGGGTGCAGTTGCAATCCGATCGGACCTTTTTCGCTGGCATTGTCGGAAGTGTAGGTCATTACTTCTTCACCGTTTAGCCACACGGTATAGACATTATCTATGGCCTGCACTTTCATGGTATTCCAGGCGTCCATTTTGAGCAGGTCTTTTACACCTTCGGCTTCTACCGGATATCCTTTGCCGGGAATGTAGGGTGAGGCGGTCATATCACGCTTGAGCGAGCCGGAAATACCAATCTGTATCTGCTGGCTTTCTGAACGAAGAAATATACCGGAATCAACCGTTCCTTCTCCCATTTTGAAATCTGCCTGAACGATAAAGTCTTCATATTCATCTTCAGTCCATAGGATAGAGCCTTTTTTGTCGGGGCC
>CAZFFW010000199.1:0-10446 GCA_964518125.1 uncultured Porifericola sp. | reverse complement strand
CCCCAGGCTGAGGAGAATCCTGGGCTTGCGCCAATGGAAGAATTGAAGCCTGCTTCAGCCAGGACAATTCCTCTATTGCAAAAGTGAAGGAGCTTATTACCAATAATGGGATGAAGAGTACAATATTCTTTAGCATGGCAGGCAGCTAGATTAATATAGGACTAATCTAGCAGGATTTTGCCGAAAAAAGGTGAAGAAAAAGACAGTGCCTGAAATTACCTTCAAAAAAAATTATGGAAGGTGGTTTTTCCTCCAAATTTTTATTCAGGTTATTAAACCCCCTGGAGAGCGCAAAATGTTTTACTTCATGCTACTGAGGTGATGCAATGAAGGCTTGTTAGAAGAAAAGATAGGTTAGCTAAAGCAGGATTAGGCTGCTTATCTTTTGACTACTTTGGTAGGCTTAGACTGATAGGCAGGGTGGGAGACCGTCAGTAAGTAGATACCGGCAGATAAGCCAAGGTGGTCCTGCAGACTGATCTCGTTCATCCCCCGGTAGCCCTGCTGAACTTCTTCCAAGACTGTTTTACCGCCAAGATTTTTGAGGCTAATGGTAAGCGGACCATCTTCCGTCAGTGCAAATCTTATATGAATATCTGTTACAAAAGGGTTGGGCCATACATTGTCAATCGTTAGCTCGGTGGTATTTTGAGAGGAAACTGACTCATGGTGTACAGCTACAATATTGAAATACTCAAACTGCCCGTCAAAATCTGTCTGTTTGAGGCGGTAGTAACTGTTTCCCTCCAGCGGATAGGCATCCACAAAATTATATTTTAGCTCCGTTTCACTGTTGCCTGCCCCAGGCATCGTTTCCAGTACCTGGAATTGTTTGGCGTCCGGACTGCGTTCTATGGTGAAAAAATTATTATTCTTCTCGTTGATGGTCATCCATTCAATCAGCGTTTTTCCTTTATCAGCTTTCGCTTTGAAATAGCCAAGCGTAATCGGAAGGATACCCACTCCACTGGCAAAAGTATGTAATTCCGGGTTTTCGTTTAGCAGTGTCTGTTCGCCCAGGAAATTTGCCATTACAGGCTCATTTTTGCTGCCATTATACATCGCCCCTCCGGAGCTGACAATGTCACCATAGACGTAGAACAGACTGTTATTTTCCACCTGAGCTCCGCCTGAACCGCGAAAGTTCTGGACCCCTACCACCTTACCATTATTTCTGGAAAGTGCCCCACCGTTGGTGATGTAGTCATTTTCAACTATGAGCAAACCTCCCTCATGGATAGTAATGGTAGAACCGGCCCCAACCGTAATGTTTCCTTTTATCCTGAGGGTATCGTATACGTTCATGCTTGTACTGCCTCCCAGCTGAAGATCACCGTTACGGGTGATGTAGCCGTAAACATCCACAAAATCAGTATTAACGTTTTCACCCGGGGTATCCGAAATCCACTGGGCATTTTTGGTCCAGACATCGGTGCTTTCCCAATCTCCATTACCTGCGGAGACGTAACCTACCTCATTTTTTTTTGCCAGGGTGTCCCTGCTATTGCCGAGATTAAAGTATAAAAATACTCCTCCTCCTATGATAGCAGCGATAGTAGTAGCCGCCACCGCGTAAACCAGCAGTGTTTTCTGCCGCAGACGAGGCGAGGTACTCTGACGAAGTTGTCGTCTGGATCTCATGCCAGTAGGCTATTATACTATGGAAGGAGAGAAAAGCAGGTCCTCTACACTAATCCTGTCTGTTTCACTGATCAGGGCTGCTCTTTCTATAAATGATTTTAGTTCGCGCACATTACCGGGCCAGTCATGTGCCAGAATTGCTTCTACCGCTTCTCGGGATAATGCTTTTCTTTCCATTTTATTCTGGTCACAGAATGCTTGGAGGAAGTTTTTTGCAAGGAGTATGACATCATTTTCTCTTTGCCTGAGTGGGGGTAATTCAATGATAAATCCCTGTAGGCGGTAGTAGAGGTCTTCCCTGAACTTACCTTCTTTGACCCGCTGCGCCAGATTTTTATTAGTAGCAGCCAGTACCCGGGCATTGATGGCGATTTCTTTATTGCTGCCAATTCTGCAAACGGTTTTTTCCTGCAATACCCGTAGCAATTTGGTTTGCATGTTGATATCCATTTCGCCAATCTCGTCCAGCAGGATAGTACCGTCGCCGGCCTCTTCAAACTTACCGATTCTTTTGCCGGTGGCTCCCGTAAAGGCCCCTTTCTCATGGCCGAAAAGTTCGCTTTCAATCAGGTCTTCCGGAATAGCCGATACATTGACTGCGATAAAGGGCTTTCTTCTTCGGGGAGAATTATAATGTATCGCTTTGGCAATCACCTCTTTGCCAGTACCGCTTTCACCAGTGATGAGTACCTGGATGCTGGTATTCTCAATTTTCTGTAACATCTTTACCACCCTCAGGATGGAAGAGCTTTCACCTATGATACTGTCGTACTTGTGCCGGTCAAGGATCTGTTCTCTCAGGTTTTCAACTTCACGTTGTAGCCCTACCTGTTTGGCTACTTTACCCACACAAAGCTCAAGTTCGGCAAATGTATCGTGGTTTTTGATGATATAGTAGTTGGCGCCATGCTTATAGGCATCCACCGCGACCCCCACATCCTCCTGCCCAGAGACGATAATGGTTGAGATATTCTGGTTATATTCCTGAATTTTTTTCAGAATTTCCAGACCACTGATGTCGGGCAGGTTATAGTCAATGGTGACGATATCCGGGTTTTCGTGAAGGTGATCAAAAAAATCTTTGCCTGATGAGAAAAGGGTAACTTCGTAATCTATATTTTTTTCCAGGGTATGCTGGATCATTTTACCGTAAATAAAGTCATCCTCTATAGAAAAAATCTTGATATGCTTCTTCATCTTATGCTACCAATTGATTGAACTTTGAATCACAAAATTAACCGAAGCATAAGCTGAAAAAACTAATTTAGTGTTGACATTGTATGGCTGTAAGCTTTTCTATCCAATGGAATTCAAGTTTTTAAAAAACTGAAAACTGTAAAAAAATAGCCATATAACCTAAAAACATATTCGGCTACATGCTTGACTACCAGTATATTACAAAAAAAACCTGTAGAGGCAGTTAAACAGAAATACGATGAAAAGCAGCTAATAAAGAGATAAACTGTTTTACTTGCTCTTTACTTAAGCCAAAGAAGGGTTTTCATTACATCAGCCAATTCAAAAATAAAGCCTTTTTACAGTAATCATATACTGTAAAAAGGCCAATTTTCTATCCAATTTTATTATTAAAGTAGCAGCAGGTATATAATTGCTCCTGATACGTAACCTATGAGTGCCCAGAGTGAAATATTTCTGACGTACCACATAAAGTCCAGTTTGGTAATACCCATTACGGCTACTCCCGCCGCTGAACCTATTACCAGTAAGCTGCCGCCTGTACCAGCACAATAGGCAAGGAATTCCCAAAGTGGGCTATCCGGAGGGAAAAACTGTCCCATAGTAACATCGGTACTGGCGATAGGTCCCATTGGGTACATTCCCTGCGCAGCAGCTACCAGCGGTACATTATCCACGATGGAGGAAAGCACACCAGTAATAAAGATCACTACTTTATAATTACCGACACTCTGATCCAAAAATAAGCTCAGGGTACTTAGCTGACCGCTGGTTTCCAGGGCGCCTACTGCCAGTAGAATACCCAGGAAAAACAATATGCTTGAGGTATCTATCTTTTGGAGTGCTTTGACTACTGAGAATTCATGTTTAATATGATCGTCTTTTTTCAGGTGCAGCAGGTCAACGGTGAGCCAGAGTAAACCCAGTCCCAGTAGTATGCCCATATAGGGCGGCAGGCCGGTAACCCCTTTGAAAATTGGTACAAAAAGCAGGGAAGCGATACCTAGAATCAGTACGATTGAAGTGTCTCTACTATTGATGCCTTTTTTATAAATGGTCTTGTTTACTTTTTCAAAAGTACCCTTGCTGCGAAATGAGACGATGATCAGGGGAACAAGCATAGCTACCAGGCTGGGCAGGAAGAGTGATTGCATGATATTGGCCGTAGTCACCTGTCCGCCTATCCATAGCATCGTAGTGGTAACATCCCCAATAGGGGACCAGGCACCTCCTGCATTCGCGGCAATGATCACCATACCGCTGAAAAACTTCTGCTCCTCAGGATTTTTCAGGATCTGACGTAGTAAAGATACCATCACAATTGCGGTAGTGAGGTTATCCAGTAAAGCCGACATAAAGAAAGTGAGCAAACTGACTATCCAGAGCAGGCTTACTTTATTGTCTGTGGTGATGCGGCTGGTGATCGGCTGAAATCCGTTATGAGAATCAACCAGTTCTACTATAGTCATGGCACCCATCAGGAAAAATAAAATTCCCGCGATTTCAGACAGATGTTCATACAATTTGTCATGAGAATGGGCTATGCCACCCGAAGCGACAAAAAATACTGCCCAGCATAAAACCCCTATGAGCAGGGCAAACGCTGCTTTATTAATTTTCAGGGGATGCTCCAGTGTAATCCCCAGATACCCAATCAGAAAGATTACTAATATGAGTGAATACATACTGCTATGATTTAGTTTTACTCTTTTTTCAGTCTACTCAATATGACTTTGTACTACAAGCGCATGAATGTTTAACCCAGTAATACTGTCTTGCTACCCTGACAGTAAGCTGACATCCATCCGAAAGACAGGTTAGGAGGGAGAATGCGGCACAAATTTTCAGAAAATATTATAAAAAATATTATAATTATTATTAAAAAAATTACAATAAATATAAATTCCTGAATGGGAGGTAAAAGCTTGTTACTTCAGGTGATAGTCTAAAAAATTATAAGCCGTGAGAAGATTAAGAAGGGAATACATACTAATTCTGCACGATTCTGCTGATTAAGACTTCAGTTCTTTTATTGCTTATAAAGCTATACCTTGGTTAAGGAAAAAGGCTTACGTATACTTTTGTCTCAATACCTAACAATAACATGCAAACCATACTTGGAGCAGGAGGTAGCATTGGTGAATCTTTAGCCAAAGAGCTGTCACCATATATCACTGATCTCCGACTGGTGGGCCGCAACTCCTACAAAATCAATCCTGGAGACCAGCTTTTTTCGGCTAATTTGCTGGATTTTCCCAAAGTATCTGAGGCTGTAAAAGGCGCTGAAGTTGTTTACCTCACCGTCGGTCTATCATACAAGGCTAGTTTATGGGAAAGAATGGACCTGCTACGTTTGACTGGACAGCACTTTTTGCTGAGAAATTGAAAGTAGACAGTAAAGCCAAAGCACTAGCTGTTTGGATGTTGTGACTGCTGGGTATTTTTGTGCCTATCCTCCGTGAATTTAAAGAAATGGCATAGCAGTATGAAAGGGACTATTTTTTTAATAGCAATAAGGTGGAAATAACGTATGGCTTCAAGCCAACACCACCCCATGAAAGTAAACAATGGGTGGTGGATCAGTTAGCAAAACCAGGAAACTAAGCGATAGGCTTGAAGCCGTAAGCACTGGCTAGCAGCCGGCTCGGATACCGGGTGATCAGTTCATTATACTCCTGCACTTTTTTGTTGTAGACAGCGGCTACTTTTAGGCAGCTTTGGCTGACGGTCATTAACTGTTCATAGCTACCTTGATAGTTGTCATTCATTTCAGCTGTGGGGATTTTTCGAATAAGTGCACTCACTTTTTGCTCAGCTGATATCTTTTCCTCCGGACTGATTTCATCTACCTTGGCATCATTCCGCTGCTCACAGGCCAGTTGGATACTTTGCTTCAGATCAGCATTGTCAGTGTGGATTTCTGACAAGGTTGAAAGGATTAAGTTCCGGAGTTGGGCATATTTAAAAAGGTCTTCCGCTGCCTCTCTTACTTCCTGTTTTTTGTTTTTGATACTGTTGTAATTGACCATTCCCCAGAGAAAAGAAAAGCCCAGCAGGGAAAGGATAATCGGTAGAAACCCCATATCAGTAAATTATATACTCAATATTTTGACCATCCTGAGCAGATCCTGGTCAAGGGGCTTGGAGGTGTTGATACATTCTTTGAAATCGGTAAATACGACTCGGTTGTTGATCACCCCGGCCATCATATTTTTTTTGCCGCTTAGCAGTCCTTCCAGCGCGGCCAAACCGAGTCGGCTACCGATGATCCTGTCCATAGCAGTAGGAGCTCCACCCCGCTGTATGTGTCCCAGTATAGAAACTTTGAGATCTTTACCTTTAAGTTTGGCACGCACTTTTTCCACCACTTCCATGGCACCCCCTTCTTCGTCACCTTCTGCTACCACTACTATGGAAGATGTTTTTTCCTGGTTACGACCCTGGCTCAGGTTATGGATGACATCTTCAATAGTAGTACTGGTTTCAGGAACCATGATGAGTTCAGCACCACCACCAATGCCTGACTCAATAGCGATATACCCGGAATCTCTACCCATCACCTCAATGAAAAATATCCGGTCATGCGAATTGGCGGTATCTCTGATTTTGTCAATGGCTTCAAGGGCGGTATTCACGGCTGTGTCAAAACCAATGGTAAAGTCTGTACCATACAGGTCATTGTCGATAGTACCGGGAGCACCTACGATCGGGAAACCATATTCCTCATAAAAGATGCTGGCTCCGGTAAAAGTACCATCTCCGCCAATCACGACCATCCCCTCAATGCCTCTTCTCTGTAGCTGCTGATAGGCTTTTTTTCTGCCTTCTTTGGTGCGGAATTCTGCACTTCGGGCTGACTTTAGTATCGTACCTCCCTTCTGTATAATATTACTGACTGAGTAAGACTTCATTTTGTAGATGTCTCCTTCAATCAGACCATTATATCCGTATTTGATACCGTAAGCTTCAATTCCGTGGTAGATAGCACCTCTGATCACTGCCCGCAGGCATGCGTTCATTCCTGGTGCATCACCTCCTGATGTCAATACCGCAATTTTTTTCATAGAAAAAAATGACTAAGATTTGAGTGTTTGATGATCGTGTTAAGACTTTAATCCTTTACTTGGCATATTGTTAGGTCAACTTTTCAGCGCCTTCTCAAAAGTACACATAATAAGATGGTTGTCTGTAATTGGGCGTAAATTTTAAAAAAAATTCATTAAATAAAACGTATTGCTTCATTTTTCATGAAAATTCCTTTCCTGGATTTACAAAGACAACATAAGGCGATGGAGGCTGAACTGCAGCGTATTTTTCAAGATGTGCTGCTCAGGGATATACTGCTGGGGGGTAAGGCCATCAGTGATTTTGAAGCTGCTTTTGCCATGTACATCGGGCAAAAATACTGTGTTTCCTGTGCCAACGGTACCGATGCGCTGGAGATCATCTTAAGAGCCCTTGAGATAGGCGAGGGAGATGAGGTGCTGGTTCCCGCCAACGGCTGGCTTTCTGCTGCTGAGGTGGTCAGGCTGCTGCATGCCCGACCGGTTTTTGTAGAGGTTGATCCTGCTACCTATACTATGGACCCTGCCAGACTAAAGGCATTGATCAGCGAGCGCAGCCGGGCCATCATTCCGATACATTTGTACGGACAGGCGGCAGATATGCCGACTATCATGGAAATTGCTGCCGCTAATAACCTGTACGTGATTGAGGATTGTGCGCAGGCGCATGGAGCGGCAGTCTATGGGCAGAGAGTGGGTTCTTTTGGCCATGCGGCTGCTTTCAGCTTTTATCCAACCAAAAACCTGGGTGCACTGGGGGATGCCGGGGCCATACTTTGCCCTGATCCGCAGCTGGCAGAAAAGTGTCGCCTGATCGCCAGTCATGGGCAGGTGGCCAAAGACCGGCACATCCAACTGGGATTTAACAGCCGAATGGATACATTGCAGGCAGCGGTGCTGCTACATAAGCTACCTTTGCTGGATGTCCGCAATGAAAAGAGGCGTAAGCTGGCAGCTCTTTATCATCAGATGCTCCAGGATCTGCCGCTGACGCTTCCGCTGGAGCATGAGGGTTTTGAACATGTCTACCATTTATTTGTGATCCGCTGTCAGGACAGAGATGCCCTTCAAGCATTTCTTGCCGAAAATGGGGTGGGAACCGCGATTCACTACCCTCATGCAGTAGCTTCAATGCCCTTTTTACAGGATCAAGCGTCTCATCCGGCAGCAGGGCTCTCGGTACGGATAAGTAAAGAAATACTCTCTCTGCCACTTTATCCGGAGCTAAAGGAGGACGAGCTTGTTTATGTGGCCCAGAAGGTTCGGCAGTTCTATGACTCCCGTTAACGTTTGATCCCCGGGAGGAAACGGATGTAGTGTAAGATCAGGGAATTGATCTCAGGTGAGGTTCTGGAAAAATAGATTGCCGGAACGAATAATAAGGTTATCAGGCTGCCTCTCACAAGTATATCCAGTATGTAATGGTCAAGGGGAGGTATGAGCAGGCTTATCAGGTAAACGCCTGCACCAATACCTAAAATATACAGGTGGCTTGGACCAAATGGCTGAAAGCCGAAACGGAAGTAGATGTACAAGGCCCTGCTAAGGTCTACCGCGATGACTGACAGTAATGAAGCTAATGCTGCGCCACTGATGCCCATTATAGGCAGCAGCCACCAGTTGGTCAGGATGATCAGGGCCAGCCAGCCGAGCATGGAGTAGGTATTAAACCGATAATATTTGGAATATCCGATGACCACATCGTTGATTCCGGTCAGCATCTTGATAAAATTCATGATCCCGATATACAGGATGACATACATACCGGCCTGGAATTCCTCCGGCAAAATCTCAAAGATGTTTTGAATATTGGCCCAAATGCCAATCAACAGGTAAGCTCCCGCTATCATCTGTGTAATGGTACTTTTGCGGTAGATCTCCGATACCTCTTCATTGTTGTTAGCTTTGAAAGCATCGGCCACCAGGGTAGGGGTAATGCCTCTTAAAGCCCTTGAGGGCAGGCTTACCAGGGTACCAAAATAGAAGGTAGTCAGGTAAATGCCCACATCGGATTCTGTATAAAAGCTGCTGATCATGATGGCATCAATACGCATAATGGCAATGGTACTGAAGCCCGTGATAAGGCTGTAGAAGCTCAGACTGAACATATCTTTTCGCATGCCGCGGTTGAGCAGGCTAAAATCTGGCCTGAGCGAAATATCCTTCTTCCAGAACAAAAAAAGTACTAATAGCACTACCAGTATTCCCCGGGAAACTACATACAGATCCACGTAAGTCTCAAAGTTGAACCAATCAAGTATGTATGGGTAAAGCAGGACCAGGACGAAAACTCTAGCCAAAGTCTCGTTCAGAAAGGTGCCGGTGGTGGAGTTGTACAAGGCACGGTTGTAGATATCCAGCATGATGAACAGCAGCCAGAATGCAGTAAAGGGAATTAGCAGGTAGATGTAATCCCTGAGTAGTGATTCCTCTCCGGCTTCCGCTATTATCCAGTCTTTGATCAGAAAAAAAATGACTAGAAAAAGCAGGTAGCCCAGCAGGCAAACCATCATCATCAGGAAAAAAAAGCCCTGATGCCCTTTCTCGCGGTTACGGAAGTAGGGGAAAAACCTGATCGTGGCACCACCAAAGCCCAGGGTCCCCAACTGCGCAAAGAGCGATCCCCAGGATACTAGCAGCCCCAGCACCCCGATCTGGGCGGTAGACAGATACTCAGGGTAGAGCAGCGTGATATTGACAAAACCAATCAGTACCCCAAAGTAAATGTAGATGCCGGACCTGATCGTCTGCCGTTGAATAATGCCCAATGCTGTCTAGGTTTAAATAAATTTTTGGAGCATTTCCTGCAACTCCTTTATTGTCAGCTGATGCCGGGGAAATTCGGAACTGTAAACAAAGTCTTCCGGAAGCCGGGCTGCCTGCTTTTGCCAGTAAGCCATGGCCGGGCTTTGATCGGTGCAGAGCACGAACAAACCATCAGCACTAAATCCAAATCGCGATTCTTCAGGGCTTAGCGCCAGTTCGTGCATTTTTTCGGCCACACGGGGGCCGCTGGCTTTTATGGTAGCATCCGGCAGAATAGCTTTCACCAGGTCCTTCAGCCGGTAAGCTGCCATCGCCGGGACAAAGACTTCCCCGCCCTGCATCAGTTCCAGCACCTGCAGGCAGTGCTGTACGCTCTCTTCCAGGGAAAGGCTGAAACGGCTCATCTCCGGGTGGGTGATGCTTACATGGTCTATCCCTTTTTTTTCTGCCAGTGCCGGCACTACCGATGCCCTGGAGCCCAGCAGGTTACCCAGCCTGAGTACCGAAAATCGTGTCGATGGCACATTTTTTCCCGCTTCTGCCAGCAATAGTTTTTCAGCGCATAATTTGGAAGCACCATAAGTGCTGACGGGATATACTGCCTTGTCGGTGGATAAAGCCAAAACTTTGGCTACACCCCTGGCTTTGGCAGCTCTAATAAGGTTTCGTGTTCCGTCTACATTGGTTTTGATGAACTCGTCAGGATTTTCCTCACCGGCAGGATTTTGTTTAAGTGCGGCAGCGTGGATGATCACATCCATACCTTCACAGGCTTCGC
>CAZFFW010000198.1:0-10457 GCA_964518125.1 uncultured Porifericola sp. | reverse complement strand
AAGACCCAGCCATACCGCAGCAACCGGAGGGAATGAGGTGCATCTCGTAATTTTCAGGCAGGCTAAGCATCTTCTTGGTAGGCACCAGCGAAGACAGCGCCTTCTGATGGCAGTGTCCGTGTAGTTTGATCACCCGTTTTTCACGGGTAAAAGCATCTTTGGTGATATTGCCCTTATCAATTTCTCTGGCAATGAACTCATCCAGCAGATAGGTATGGTTGGCAATGCGCTGCGCCTCCTGCTGCTCCTGTCCACGGGTAAGGTCAATGTACTCATCCCTGAGCGTCAGGATGGCGGAGGGTTCTATGCCAATGATGGGGGTCTCTTCGCTCACGATATCCTTCAGGTAGGCGATATTTTTCCGGGCAATCTCCTTCGCTTTGCGCAGCATGCCTTTGGAGAGAAAGGTACGGCCGCTTTCTATGTGTTTGGGAATCTCAACCTCATAGCCCAGTTTTTCCAGCAGCAGTATGGCTTTGACACCGATCTCTGTATCGTTGAAGTTGGTAAACTCGTCACAGAAAAGATACACTTTACCTTTGCCCTGAGTCTGTTTTACCGGCAATTCCGAATACTCATTTCCGAGCGGGTTGGTGGGAGATGATGCGGCAAAACCGCTGGTAGCCACTGTGCCCTGTTTGTGCTCATCGTACCATTTCCTGAGCGTAAAATCGTGCAGCAGGGGCATAGATCTGCCTTCCGCAAAGCCGCTTATCTTCTTGATTATTTTGGACGTCAGCGGGTTTTTCACTGACCAGTTATACAATTTAGGTGTAAGAGCCGCTAAAGTGGTCAGTTTGTTAAAATTACTGATGATTCTGGTGCGGAAATCCACGCCTTTGGCATCGTAGTAATGCTGCAGGAACTCTGCCTTCATTTTCCCGATATCCACATTTGACGGACATTCCGATTTACAGCCCTTACACGACAGGCACAGGTCCATCACCTCTTTGATCTCCTCATGGGCAAAGCGGTTGGGCTGCTCAGAATTGGTCAGGAAGTGGCGCAGGATATTGGCCCGGGCACGGGTGGTATCTTTTTCGTTGCGAGTGGCCATGTAACTGGGACACATGGTGCCTCCGGCCAGGTGGGTCTTGCGGCAATCGCCGGAGCCGTTGCACTGCTCGGCGGCTCTCAGCACGCCCAGGTTCTGGCTAAAGTCAAAGATGGTATCAATCTCCGGTGTAGGATGCCCCGGCATATAGCGCAGGTGCTGGTTCATGGGCGGCGCATCCACGATCTTGCCAGGGTTGAAAATATGCTTGGGGTCCCAGGTCTGCTTTACTTCCTTAATCAGCTCGTAATTTTTATCGCCGATCATAAAGCGGATGAACTCTGCCCGCAGGCGGCCGTCGCCATGCTCACCGCTGAGGGAGCCCCGGTACTTTTTTACCAGACTGGCAATCTCCTGGGCAATGGTGCGGAACATCTCATTGCCCTGCTCGGTCTTGAGGTTGAGGATGGGCCGCAGGTGGAGTTCGCCATCCCCGGCATGCGCATAGTGTACGCAGGAGAGGCCGTATTTTTCCAGTGTTTTATTAAAATCGGCAATATAGTCAGGCAGGTCGTTCACCGCTACGGCCGTATCTTCAATCACCGGCTGGGCTTTGCTGTCGCCCGGCACATTGCCCAGCAGCCCGAGGCCTGCCTTGCGCACATTCCACGCATCTTTGCTCTCCTGGTTGTAAAGCACCGGAAAGTGGTAGCCATAGCCATGGGCCTTCATCTCCTCGTACATGGCGTTGATGGCCGCGTCCACTTCCTCACGGGTTTCGCGGGCAAACTCTATCATCAGTATGGCCTTGGGGTTTCCTTCTATGAAAGCCGTCAGGTTACGGTAAGCCATATTAGCGCGGGTACGCTCAATGATATGGTCGTCCATCAGTTCTGAAGCACCTGCACCATGCTTCATGGCGATGATATTGGCCCGCAGCGAATCGTCTATGGTCTTGAAGTGAGGACAGGCTACGCCTACTTCTTTGGGAGGCAGGGGCAGGCAATTGAGTTTGATCTCGGTGATAAAAGCCAGCGAGCCTTCGGAGCCGCAGATCAGCTTGCACATATTGAAAGCCTCACCTCCGGGTGTAAAAATTGCGCTATCCATCAGCACATCTATGGCATAGCCGGTATTGCGGCGGCGCCTGATCTCCTTCTTGGGAAACTGCGCCCTGATCTCTTCCTGAATGGCTTTATCAGAAAGGCGGTCGCGCAGCGTGCGGTAAATATTTGCCTCCAGTTCGCTCACGGCTGTTTCGCCGGAGCATTTCTGCTCAAATTCTTCAGGTGTTAGTGCCTTAAAGGTAGTCACGCTGCCGTCACTCAGGATGGCACGCACTTCCAGCGTATGCTCGCGGGTAGTATCGTAGATGGGCGAATGCAGGCCGCAGGAGTTGTTGCCTACCATTCCGGCGATCATGGCGCGGTTGGCCGTGGAAGTCTCTGGCCCGAAAAAGAAGTTGTAGTCTTTAAGATAAACGTTGAGGTCATCACGGATCACGCCCGGCTGTACACGTACCCAGCATTCGTCCTCATTGAGTTCCAGGATGCGGGTCATTTTCTGCGAAATATCTACCACGAGCCCATTGCCTACTACCTGTCCGGCGAGGGAAGTACCCGCCGCGCGGGGTATGAGCGGAATTGAATGCTCAGCCGCAAATTTCACCAGCCGGATGATGTCTTCCTCATCTTCGGGAATAGCTACCGCCAGTGGCATTTCCTGGTAGGCAGAGGCATCCGTAGCATAAAGGATACGCATCGTCTGGTCGTAGTGCAGACTTCCTTTTAGGTTTTTTGCTAAAGCATTCAGTTGCTCATTCATATTTTTGGCTGGTTTACATACTGCAACAAAACTACATTTTTTTCGGGCATTTGGTTTACCATTTCAATGCTTATCCCATAAAGAAATAAAGCTAAGCAACCAAAAACTGATTACATGAGATTACTTACCACCTGGACTTTTGTATTTGTAAGGCGGTAGTTATTTTATATCCATCATTACAGGACATTTCAAAATAAGTACTTTACCGGTGTTGGTAAAAGTATTATACATACCACTTACTAATGGAGCAGATACTTGGGCTGAAGATGTATAGCAGCTGGGGTTCAAAAGCATGGTCTGAAATCAGCCATAAGCTGGATAGGACGACGCAGGGAAAGGCAAAATATCCTTATCCGAAGGTTATATTCGGTTTAGCAGCCTGACTTTTTCAAGGTTGTATCAGCTCTTGGCCTTTCCCCACTGGATCAGGAAAGCTCCGGCGATAAGAAGTAGTACACCGATGATTTTTTTAAGGTTGATAGGCTGTGGGGTAAAGCCCAGCCAGCCATAATGATCTACCACTACCGAAAAAATGAGCTGGCTGGCGATAATGACGCCAAACAGCCTGGCCGGTCCGATAATCGGGGCAATAAAAATGACGGAAGTGATAAAAAAAGCGCCCAATACGCCACCCAGCCACATCCACCAGCGAGTGCGCATGATATTTTCTGAACTCAAAAGTGCCGGGTCGGTCCCTGTGCCTATGTTGACCAGGAGCAGGCACACCATACCGGTGGTGAAGGATATCAGGGCTGCCAGAAATGGATTGCCTAATAGGGAGCTCAACTGTGTATTGGCGCCGGACTGAATTACTACGCCCATGCCTACCAGCAACGGGATGAGTAAAAGTAGATATTGCATAAAAAAAATCAGGCAGTTTGAACAAAGATAGTGCAAACTGCCTGATTACAAAACGGGGGGTGTGCTTATCGGTCAGTACTGGCTATTTGCTGTCCGCTTACCTGCTCAATCAACGTCCGAAGAGCCTCCATACGCTGGGCAGGATAAAGTTCGCGGGCTTTCTGCAGGTATTGGCGTGCTTCTGAGAGCCTCTGTTCATTGTAATAAACCACTGCTTCATTATAGTAGTTTAAAGCCGCCAGCTTAGTAAGGTTGATCTCTTCGTCAATTTCAAAACTATAGGCGTAGTGATCAGCGTCAGTTGCTACTGCATCAGCAGCATAACGATTCATCCGCGCCGCCATCTGTTCAGGATTACTGACGAATCCCGTCATACCATCCGTGCTTTCCAGCAAAAGCTGTTTGCCGGAGGTTTTCGTACTTACCGTCATGTACACGTGAAAAGGTAGTTCATGAATGGTATAATTTACTCCCAGTGCGTCAAAAATCAGCGCATAGAAAGCGGTACCAGTGATACAATCGTATTTACCTCCCTCCAGCAGATCAAGCATGTCGGTATGCCTGCTGTAGTTTTTCAGGTAACGGTTATGAATTTTATAAAATGCGTACTCTATAAATCGTTCTTCGGAGCGATATCGCTCCTGTCGGCGGGCCAGTTTATCCACAAATTTTTCAAGCTCCAGCAAAAACATTTCCTGGGTTTCCCGGTCTGCATCATCGTTTACATTCATCAGTAGCTGGTACGAATCCTGTGCGATAGATACTTCTTCAGTGACAGTATCTTTCATCTGCATGCCGATAGCCTGCTTTTTAACAAAAAGTGTAAGGCTGAAAAATAATATGGCGCCTGTCAGTACAGGCAAACTTTTTTTGTAAAATACCTCCATAGCAACATCCTCCTTTCGTAGTCATTTATTCTAAAAGTGAAGTTAACTAATATACAGATTTTCTTAACAATTTGTTAACATTAAATTAACATAAAGTTAAATTGACTATGCCAGAAATGTACCTTTTAGTAGACTCAGCACTGGTTTGTGTAACCCTTTGAGGAAAGAAAAAAGGCGTTTTTAGCTTTTAAAGAAAAAAATGGCGGCAAAATCAGGAAAATATCCTGCTTCCGGCAAAGACAGAAGTGTATTGTTAAGCTATTGTTAACTTCAGCTAAATTTCTACTACGATTGTTTCTGTGATCTTGTCGTGGGTAGTCTGACAGTTGCGGTCCCAGAAGTACTGGAAAAAGCCAAAACCCAGCAGGGAAGCCGAGGCGGTATATCCGGTAGCGCGCTCCAGGCTACCCCAGAAGCTGAGCGGCTTACCATTCAGCTTCACTACCTTAATGCTGGCAATACGCTTGCCGGGTGTACTACCCTGCCATTGCCAGGTAAAAAATGTAAAATAGAGGAAAGCACCAAAAAAACTGGCCAGCAGCCCCATGGCGTCATTCATATCATTGATCGGGCGGAATATGCCGGACAGGTTTTGTACGACAGAGGCTTTGGTAGCATCGTAGGTTTCTACAGAAAAGATACTCAGGACCAAAGCTGTCAGTGCCAAGCCAGAAATGATCAGCGGCAGATAGATGAGTACATACAGGTAGACCGTCATGTGACGACGAAATTGCTGGCGGAGCTTGTGGTCTACCTCAAGTTTCTCCAGTTTCTGATCGGCATAATGCACATTTTTCCTGAGCATGCGGCGGCTCAGTACCAGCGTATGCCTCAGTTTTTTCTTGAATAGAAGGAAAACCGCAGCAAGCGGGAGAAGAAGCACAAAAAATTTGGTGCTGAGAATAATGATCAGCCAGTCTATCCCATAAGCTAGCGCTCGGCGCGGAAAACTGGCCAGTTGGCTACCCTGCAGCTTTTCGTCTATCTGCATATGGCTGTAATCAAACTGCTTTTTCTCTTTTTCTGCTCCGGCTATCATAGTTTCAGGTCAGTGATGACATTATTTTACAACTAATTACCCTTTAATGACAAGGAAAGGGATGCTTTTATCTTATTTGTGTCTGTGTAAATATTCTTATAAGCAGTTAGTTAAGCACAGGGCCGATAGCTTTGTGCTTTCTTTTTTTCTACCTGAAATATGCAAAGATAAACACTTTTTTTCCACTATTGGGTGTTTAATTTTTTTATAACCCGCTCATAACCAAATAAATACGGCTAATTTTCATTTTTTAATATATAAGTGAACCGATTTGTCTAAATTGCGGGTTTGTGAGTAACACTCACAGAAGAATCCTAACCTAATTTTCTTTATATTATGTTCAAAAATCTTTGTATTGCTTTGTTTGCCCTATTTTCCTGGCAGATGGCTTTCGCCCAGGATGATATCTACCAGGCAAACGATGTGCGGGACAACCGACCCGGCATCTATCTTTTAACAAATGCCACCATTTTTACCGATTATCAGACCAAAATTGAAAATGCCTCACTGCTTATCCGTGACGGATTGGTGGAAGCAGTAGGTACCAACCTGAGTGCTCCCAAGGGTGCCCGTATTATTGACCTGAAAGGAAAGTACGTCTATCCTGGTCTGGTCGATATGTACAGCGATTATGGTTTGTCTGAAATACCTAAGTCTGGAAGTTTTAGCTGGGGCAGCCGCGAGCAGCTCGACCCGGTAACCCGTGGTGCTTACTCACAGAATGATGCGCTTAAGATGCAGTATGATGCTGCAGAGGATTTCAGCGTAGATGATAAATCCGCCCAGGCTTATCGCCAGAACGGATTTGGTGCAGCCCTGGTCAACAAGCATGACGGACTGGCCCGTGGTACCGGCGCCCTGGTGGCCCTGGGCAACGAACCTGATAACCGCGCCCTGCTGAAAGAAAAAGCTTCGGCCCATTACTCTTTTGACAAAGGTAGCTCCAAGCAGTACTACCCCGTCTCCAAAATGGGTTTTATTGCCCTGCTGCGTCAGACCTATATGGATGCTGAATGGTACCAGTCAGCAGATAATAAAGACTATAAGGACAACACCCTGGAAGCATGGATTGCCGCCCAGAACCTGCCCCAGGTATTTGACGCGCCCGGCTGGGTGCAAATCCTGCGTGCCGACCAACTGGGCGATGAGTTTGGCAAACAGTACATCATCCGCGGAAAGGGTGACGAGTACCAGCGCCTGGATGACATCAAAGCTACCAATGCGCCGATCATCGTGCCTATCAACTTCCCTGAGCCATTTGATGTGGATGATCCCTATGATGCCCGCCACGTAGCCCTGCAGGATATGAAACACTGGGAACTGGCACCCGCCAATCCCGCCCTGCTGGCGCAGAAGGGCGTAGAATTTACCATCACCGCCGATGGCCTTAAAGACATGAAAAGCTTCTGGACCAATCTGCGCAAAGCTGTGCAGCATGGCCTTAGCGAGCAGGATGCCCTCAAAGCCCTTACCTATACGCCAGCGAAGCTGGTAGGTGCGGAAAATCAACTGGGTAGCCTGAAAAAAGGGACAGTAGCCAACTTCTTCATTACTTCCGATAATGTATTTAACGAAGATGCGGTGATCTACGAAAACTGGATACAGGGCAAACCCTATATA
The DNA here is from genome assembly GCA_964518125.1 of uncultured Porifericola sp. Taxonomy (GTDB): domain Bacteria; phylum Bacteroidota; class Bacteroidia; order Cytophagales; family Cyclobacteriaceae; genus Catalinimonas. Next base: position 3,232 of record CAZFFW010000198.1, on the reverse strand, counting down.
CAGACCGACAAAGATGCGCCCGATATGAGCGGTGAATATAAGCTGACCGTAGGCCGTGATACTTACGATATGGAAGTAAGCGGCAAGCCCGGTAAGCAGCAGTTTATGCTGGTGGAAAATGATACGACCAAAAGAAAGATGGACGCCACCATACAGGGAGAAATGCTGACCATCAACTTTACACCCGAAAAAGAAAGCGAGCAGCGCCTGCGCCTATCCGGCTGGCTCAGCGGACAGGATCTGCAGGGCAAAGGACAGACGCCTGAAGGGGAGTGGGTAAACTGGGAAGCCTCTTACCAGGGACCGCTGGAAGAAAAAGAAGAAAGTAAAAAAGAAGTTGAAAAAGTAGACCTGGCTGATCTGGGTAAGGTCATTTACCCTTTCATGCCCTTTGGTAATGAAGCAGTACCCCAGGCCAAAACCTACCTGATCAGGAACGCGACCGTCTGGACCAACGAAGCCGAAGGCATCATGCAGAATGCTGACGTACTGGTGAGAGACGGTAAAATCGCCCAGGTGGGTAAAAACCTGTCTGCCAGCGGCGCAACCGTGATTGACGGTACCGGCAAACACCTGACTTCAGGAGTTATTGACGAGCATACCCATATCGCGGCCAGCAGTATCAACGATGTGGCGGTTAATTCCGGCATGGTACGGATGAAAGATGTAGTAGAATCAGACGACATCAACATTTACCGCCAGCTTTCCGGTGGTGTCACTGCCGCCCAGCTGTTGCATGGATCAGCCAACCCTATCGGCGGTCAGTCAGCGCTGATCAAATTGCGTTGGGGTGTCACACCCGAAGAAATGCTCATTGAGGATGCCGACGGCTTCATCAAGTTTGCATTAGGTGAGAACGTGAAGCGTTCTTCCAATTCCAATTCTGTCCGCTATCCGCAGACGCGTATGGGAGTAGAGCAGGTATTTATGGATGCCTTCACCCGTGCCAAGGCTTATGATGATGAGTGGAAAGCTTATAACGCGCTTTCTGCCAAAGAAAAAGCTAAAGCTGTAAAGCCCCGCCGCGACCTGGCACTGGAAACCATGGCCGAGATCATCAACGGTGAGCGTTTTATCTCCTGCCACTCTTATGTACAGTCAGAGATCAATATGCTGATGAAGGTGGCTGAGAAATTCGGTTTTACGGTCAATACTTTCACCCACATCCTGGAAGGCTACAAAGTAGCTGATAAGATGGCGGCACACGGCGCTTCCGGCTCTACCTTCGCCGACTGGTGGGCTTATAAATTTGAGGTGCGCTATGCCATTCCTTACAATCCGGTACTGATGCAGATGGCCGGTGTCAATGTAGCCATCAACTCAGATGATGCTGAGATGGCCCGTCGCCTTAATCAGGAAGCGGCCAAGTCAGTGAAGTACGGCGGCATGTCTGAAGAAGATGCCTGGAAAATGGTAACCCTGAATCCTGCTAAAATGCTGCACCTCGACGACCGTATGGGTAGTATCAAGGTAGGTAAAGACGCTGACCTGGTACTCTGGAGCGATAACCCGCTGTCTATCTACGCCAAAGCGGAAAAAACCATGGTAGACGGCCGTATCTATTACGATATGGAAGAAGACATGAAGAAGCGTGAGTTGGTAGCAACCGAAAGAGCCCGCCTGGTGCAGAAGATGCAGGATGCCAAGAAGAACGGCTCGGCTACCCGTCCGCCTTCCCGCGCCCTGGAGCAGCTTTTCCACTGTGACGATATTGAGTTTGGCAGCCATATCCACTAGCAAAAAATCAGGATCAGTCGCCCCGCTCCTGCCGGGCCGCGTAGGCGGGGTGACAAATAGCTGGAAGGGCCTCCGGCCTGACCTGAAACTTAACCTTCTGAAATAAATACATAACAATGCATCATACAATTAAAAACATATTCGCCACCTGCCTCACCCTCTGCCTCATGGCAGTATCAGCACTGGCGCAGGTACCTGCTCCCGGTGACCCGCAGGAGCAGCCTATCATTCTCCTGGGAGCCACGGCTCACCTGGGAAATGGTGAAGTGATAGAAAATTCAGCCATCGCTTTTGAGAACGGTCAGCTTACGATGGTAGGTACCGCGGCAGAAGCTGAAGACATGGACCTGTCGGGCTACGAGCAGATCAGCCTGCAGGGCAAGCACGTTTATCCCGGCTTTATCCTGCCCAATACCGACCTGGGTCTGAAAGAGATCGGTGCCGTGCGGGCTACGGTTGACAATGAAGAAGAAGGTGCCCTGAACCCCAATGTGCGCTCTATCATTTCTTACAACACCGATTCCGAACTGATCCCTACATTCCGCTACAATGGTGTGCTGGTTGCCCAGATCGTGCCCGAAGGCGGGATGATTCCCGGCAGTTCTTCCATCGTGCATATGGACGCCTGGAACTGGGAAGATGCCGCCATGCTGACCGACGATGCTATCCACCTCAACTGGCCGGGACGTATGGCCATGAAATTTGACTACGAGACCTACACCGTTAACCGGGTGCCTAATGAGCGTTACCAGGAGCAGGTACAGATGCTGGAAAATCTTTTTGCAGATGCTTCTGCCTATGGTGAACAGGATGCTGAAAAAGTAGACAACCTCAAGCTGGAAGCCATGCAGGGACTTTATGACGGTAGCAAAGCACTGCACCTGCATGCTGAGGAAGCCCGCGAAATTGTGGAGAGCATCAAGTTTCTGAAGGATAGAGGTGTCAGCCGCATCGTGCTGGTAGGTGGCTACGAAGCCGACATGGTGGCAGACTTCCTGAAGGAAAATGAAATTCCGGTGATCGTGGACAACCTGCACCGCCTGCCGGAGCGTCCGGAGGAGGATGTGGACAAACCTTACAAACTGCCTGCCCTGCTCCACAATGCCGGTCTGCTGGTGGGCATCGGCTATACGGAGGGAATGAACTCCCGTGCCCGTAACCTGCCCTTCCTGGCTGGTACAGCGGCTGCTTACGGTATCAGCAAAGAAGATGCGCTGAAGATGATCACTTCCAATAATGCCCAAATACTGGGCATTGATGATCAGGTGGGAACGCTGGAGCAAGGCAAGAAAGCGACCTTGTTCGTATCCGGAGGCGATGCCCTGGACATGCGTGGTAACCTGGTGGAGCATGTCTTTATAGATGGCCGCAAGGTGCAGCTGGATGCCATGCAGCAGCGCCTGTTTGAAAAGTACAAGGAAAAGTACTCTGCCGGAGAATAGGCAGTAGTCTTTCTAAAAGACAAAAGCAGCTTCTGGAGAGGAGCTGCTTTTTT
>CAZFFW010000197.1:0-10466 GCA_964518125.1 uncultured Porifericola sp. | reverse complement strand
AACTCAGACTTTAGGGAAGTCATCAAAACCCATATAGAAATTCTTGAGGAAGAATGTGCAAAGCTGATAAAGTAAATGCAGAGCTGACTCAATCAAACCTTTAGCCTCTCTCTGTTGATTTCACTGTAATATTTGATTTTGATTTCAATGACCATGTACATTTAACCCAAAAAACACTACTTATGAAGATAAAATTGGCTACTGCACAGTTTCCTGTTAGCGCAGATATCCAGGACAACCTATCTCATGTCCTCAGACAGATGAAAGAGGCTAGCGAACTGCGTGCCGATGTGATTCATTTTCCTGAAGGTGCTTTATCAGGCTATGCCGGAGTGGATTTTTCATCCTTTGCTGGTTATGACTGGTCACAGCTGCAATCTGCTACTAAGGAAGTGATGGCAGAAGCAGCGGCGCTTAAACTGTGGGTCGTGCTAGGTTCATCTCATTCCCTTTCCGAGGGAAGAAAACCTCACAATTCACTCTATATTATCAGCGACCAGGGTAAAATAGCGGACCGATACGATAAACGATTCTGCAGTGGGACTGAAGCAGAAGGCGATTTGCTTCATTACAGTCCCGGAAATTATTTCTGCCGCTGGACCATTAAGGGGGTCGGGTGTGGGGCATTGATCTGTTATGATTACCGTTTTCCTGAGCTATACCGGGAGTACAAAAAGTTAGATGTGGCAGTCATGTTCCACTCCTTTCATGCCGGTAACATGGATCCAAAACGTCGTGCAATGATGGAGCAACAGGTAGGGGAACGATTTCACGCCCTCAACCCGGGTAAAACATACCCTGAGATAACTATGCCCGCTACCCTGATCTCCTACGCAGCCAATAATTTTATGTGGATCAGTGCGGCCAATACTTCTGCTGCAGAAAGTTGCTGGCCGGCCATGGTGCTCAGGCCCGATGGGGTTATCATCAACAAATCCGTCAGAAACCAGACCTCTGTACTGATAAGCGAAGTTGATACTAATGCGAAATATTATGATTCCACCCGCCTATGGCGAGCGCGGGCAATGCAGGGGATCTACCATAGCGGGGTGCCGGTTGATGATCCTCGTTCAGATAGGCGACAGGCTTTGTAGCTTCAGAAGCCCAAGCCTTACTTTCGGCTTGTTCAGTATATCTCCCCCTTCATGTGGTAGTTTCTTAGCGAGAAATTGTGATATATTTACGGCTACATTTTCTTATGATTTTTACTAACGACATGCTTTTTTTTAGCAAAATCCCTGTCCTGCTTCTTATATTCAGTTGGTTAGACACTGCCTGTATTAGTGGGTCGTCAAGTGAGGAAACAGTATCCGGGGAAAGCAGCAGTATTGTTCAAGATATCAGGCAGGTAGAAGCTTTCAGAAAGCCCTTTGAAGACTGTTCACTGCAAGGCAGCATCACCATTTACGATTACCAAAAGCAACAATGGCTCAGCAGCGATACGGCGGATAGCTACGTAGCCACTCTGCCTGCCTCCACTTTCAAAATCATGAACACGCTGATCGCGCTGGAAACCGGGGTGGTAGCAGATGAAGAAGAAGTCATCCCCTGGATTGGTGCGGCTTACGACACCGCCCGCTACAGCCATCGGCCTGACATCTACCACAGCATGAGCATGCGGGAAGCCTTTAAGCTGTCCGCGGGTTGGGCGTATGTAGAACTAGCTAAGAAAGTTGGCAAAGAGCGTTATGCGAAAATTCTGGCGGAAGCCAGTTACGGCAATGGCGACTTCTCGGTAGAAGGCGCTGACTTCTGGAATTTTGGCAGCTTTGCCGTAAGCCCGGTAGAGCAGGTACAGGCGCTAATTGGAGTGTACGATGAAACGCTGCCCTTTTCCCAAAACTCCTTTACGACACTGAAAGACATGATGATTGAGGAGCAAACGGACAATTATATTCTGAGAGCCAAAACCGGCTGGACACGTCCCGAAGCTCACGACATTGGCTGGTGGGTGGGTTACGTGGAGAAAGGTGAGGAAGTGTACTTTTTCGCCACGCGCGTCATCAAGGAGCGGGCCACTGACAATCCAGATTTTGGCAAGTGTAGAAAAGACATCACCAAAGCGGTACTCAGACAAGTGGGTGCTATTTAAACGTATTATTATGAAACCTTTGCTGTTCCTTTTATTTTCCTTGCCCATTGGCTTTTACCTGAATGCTCATGATCAGCCTTCGCCTGAGTTTCAACAAATCACCGAAGAGATCGGAAGTAAAGGAAACGCTTACAATCCACAGCAGTTGCTGGCCGATGTTTGGGGCAATGTGGGTATTACGAATGACGATTACATGACGTATTTTGGACAGAAAGCGCCGGGAATGAAACCCGAGAAGTTCGCCCCTCGCCAGATTTCATTGCCCGACAGGTATGAGTATGGTTCAGTATTTTCGCAGGATGGCCGGGAATTCTTTTTCTCTACGGTGCATCGGGGTGTTGCCAAAACCTGGTACAGTAAATTAGAGAATGGTGTATGGACGGAGCCGGAGGTTTTGCTCTCGGACGAACAGTACAGCTACAATGATCCCATGCTTTCGCCTGACGAGCAGCGGCTGTATTTTATCACCAACCGAACCATATCGGGTAAGGGAGAGGCCAAAGATTATGATATCTGGTACATAGAGAGACAGATCTCTGGCTGGTCTGAACCTCAGCACATCGGCGAGCCGCTTAATACTTCTGCCAATGAGTACTACATATCTTTTAGTCAGGAAGGTGACTTGTACTTTGCTTCCAACCGAGAAGTTACTGACCAGCGAAAACAGAATTTTGATATATACATCTATAAACCGCAGGGTGAGGTTGAGAAATTAAACGATGCAATAAATACCCCCTCTTACGAAGCCGATGTATTTGTAGCACCGGATGCGTCTTACCTGATTTTTTCGGCCAACCGACCCGAAGGTTACGGGCAAGGCGACCTGTATATCAGTTTTAAGGACGAAGCTGGGGCGTGGAAAGAAGCTGTCAACATGGGGCCTGAAATCAATACTGCCGGGCATCAGCTTTGTCCTTTCGTCAGCGCAGATGGCAAATATTTTTTCTTCACCAGTGAGCAGGATATTTACTGGGTAGATGCAGGGGTTTTGCGTAAATATGAACCTTAGAAAACTCAATAGAATGATAAAGTATATTTTGATTGGCTGCTGTTTTTGCATCACCCATATGCCCTATGCGGTCCTTGCGCAGGAAAATAGCCATGGTTCTATACTCTTCTATCTCCACGGCAAAATTGTAGAAGACCAGGGCAGTGAGGCATTCAGCGAAAGATTTGGAAAGTACCAGTACACTGAAATCGTGCAGGCTTTTGAGAAAACCGGATTTCGGGTGATCAGCGAAGTTCGCCCTCCAGACACCGATCGCCTTAAGTATGCCGAAAAAGTAGCCGGTCAGATCAGGGATTTAATTCGCCAGGGAATCAAACCATCGTCCATCACCGTGGTGGGAGCATCCAAGGGTGGAGTGATCGCCATGACGGTTTCAACCTTGTTACAAAACCCGGATCTTAATTTTGTGTTACTGGCTAACTGCAATGAGGGGATCAGGCAGAGCTATGACATCCGGCTTTGTGGAAGAATGCTCTCCATCTTCGAAGCTTCGGACGAAATCGGGGGTAGCTGTACTGCTTTTTTTGAGGACGCTGACTGCGAACTTATCTCAGATGAAATGCGCCTGGAAACAGGTCTTGGGCATGGCTTCATTTACCGACCTTTAGATGCCTGGGTGAAGCCAGCGATCAGTTGGGCCTTTGAAAAGAGCATCAGATAATCGCAGCGTCTATGGTAGAGTCCCCTGAAAAGGGTGAGAAATATGTCTGCTTTTTTCAATAACTTGTTAAAAAAGTATGCCATGAAGAAACTGCTGCTTGTATTTTCTGCCTTCGTCAGCTTTCAGTGTACAGAAGAACTTAAGCCCGCCGAACTTAGTGCGGATCAGTTTGTAGATGTGGTGAAAAATGGGGAATACCAGGAGATGGAATTACCGCCTTTTGGTCCCGGTGATATCTCGGTACTTTTGTCCCAGGCTCAGCCTAATAGGGCTATTGCTGCTTTTGCTGTTAATCCCATTTCTTCCTATGCCCCGGTCTCCTATACCCTCACCGAAAGCCTGCTCTGGACGGTGGAAGCCATTCGGCTGGACAATAATCCTGCTGACCGGCAGCTGCCTTTTCCCAGCCTGGCTCCCAAGCTCAGAAAAAAAGACGCACAGGACAAGCTGATTTTTGCCACGGAAGCTGATTATTCGCTGGCTTACCAGGCTTATGTTGACTGGTGGGAAGACAATACGATTGCCTCCTGGGAGGACAAGCAAATCATCAATCCGCTGGAAAGCCTGAACCTTTTCTGGTACTGAACTTTCAGCGTACCTGCTCCGCATTATGGACAATCCACAAATCTGCGATGGCTGTAGTGCTCCGCTTCTTTCTCATAAAAATTCTGCCAGTAGCAAGGATTGTTACCACCACCTTCAATCAGGTAATAGGTGGTAAGGAAATACAGCCCGTTCAGGTCAAAATATACAAAACGGGAAAGCTTGCGGTACCAGGCATGCTGCTCTTTCCACCCTTGGTCGGGCTTGCTGAGAAGCGGGTTGATAAATACAAATCCTTCGTACTGTAAAGAATGCGCCACCTCATGTGCCGCGATCGTGTAGTACTCGGCCCGCCCGTAGATTGATTCGTCCAGGCCCACAATGATGCTGGTAGCTTCACTTCTGCCATTATAGATGTTATATTTTTCGTAATCAAAATACAGAAAGCCGGTTGCCAAACTTCTGCGCAGGTTTAGCCGGCCCTCCGCTTCCAGCATGAAGTAACCGAACAAACCTGAAGGAATGACCCTGGCCTGAAAATGCTTTTGGCTCAGGTCATAGTCCAGCCGCAGCAGCCAGAGGTTGATGTGCCATTGCTCCCAGAAATTTCGGTTATTGGCTGCGTTCTGCGTAATGGATGCGCCGGCAGCATGTACCAGGTGAGCCGGCCAGGCGTAGCCCAGGTTTTCATGCTTATTAATCTGGTAGGTCAGGGCTTTCCCACTGTGCATCAGCAAACCTCCCAAAGCACCTTGTCCCAGTCCTTTCCAGAAAGCCTGCTGCCAGCGCTGGTCTTCTTTTTTGTTGATGACTGCCCCGATGCCAGCAGCCAGACCATTGAAGCCCACATTGTAGAGCACAAACTTTGTACGTTGGGCGGCATATTGTGCTTTTGCAGATGGAGCGCAAACCATCAGCATAAGGCATAGCAGAAGCAGGCTTACCAGCCTGCTGCCAGGATAAATTATTTTCATCAAGGCGGATGTTGAATAAAGATCAAAAGTAAGTGACGAGCTGGAAATAAAAATCCCCCTTTACGGTGTAAATCTTCCGCAAAAGGGGATGAATGGCCTGGTATGAAATGCTATTCAGGGCTTACTCACTCCTCAGCGACTTCACCGGGTTATCGGTAGCAGCCTGGTAAGATTTAATACTTACCGTCAGAAGGGCAATGATGAGGGCTATCAGTCCTGCCAGCAGGAAAATGAGGGGCTGCAGTTCAATCCGGTAGGCAAAGTCTGAAAGCCACTGGCTCATGGCATAATAGGCTATGGGAGAGGCCATCAACAGGGCGATGCCTACCAAAATGGCGAAGTCTTTGGTAAGTAACCGCACCAGTTGGGGTACTGATGCTCCCAGTACCTTGCGTACGCCAATTTCTTTGGTGCGCTGCTCTGCCACAAAAGTAACCAGTCCGAATAGCCCCAGGCAGGCGATAAACACCGCGATGCCGGCAAAGAGCATAAAGATTTGTCCCTGCTTCTGCTCGGCTTTGTAAAGGCTGGCAAAGCTTTCGTCTAAAAACTGGTAGCTGAAGGGGTGCTGGGTGACAAAGTCAGACCATACACTACCGACCTGGGCAATGACAGGGGACGTCTCACCAGCAGTAAGCTTAATGGCAATCATCCGGTTATCATCTTCCATGCTGATCACCAGTGGGTCAATTTTCTGATGCAGCGAGGCAAAATGATAGTCATTCACCACACCTATCACCCGCTTGGGAATACTGTCACGAAAGGTATTCATCATTTCTTTTCCCAGTGCTTCTTCGGCTGTCCAGCCCAGCGCCTTTGCTGCCGTCTGGTTGATGATGAGCGATTCACGGGTATCAGTGGGGCGTTCTACAGAGAAGTTTCTTCCTGCTAACAGTTCCAGGCCTATCGCGTCCAGGTAATTTTCGTCTGTCATTACGGTATTCATGAGCATATCTTCTTCCAGGCCTTCCACTTTGAATCCGTACATGTCATGGAAGCCTCCCGGTTCACCTGACATCAGGGAAACGGACGTGATTCGGGCATCCTGGCTCAGCCGGTCTTTAAAATCTTCCCGCTTTTCGTAAATCTCATCATTATCAATTTCCACTAACAGAACCCTTTCTTTGTCAAAACCCAGGCGTTTGTCCTGCAGGTAGTTCATCTGCTGAGAAACCACCAGCACCGCAACTAGCAGGGTGATAGAGATAGCAAACTGGAACACTACCAGCCCCTTTCTGACGGCGTTGGCTCCTTTTCCGGTTTTGATGCTGCCCTTGAGCACCCTGGCCGGAAGGAAGGAGGATAGAAAAAGGGCCGGGTAGCTGCCCGCCAAAAGCCCTACCGCAATTGCCACCCCCGCAAAGATTAAGATCATGGTAGTGTCACCCGCCGGGATAGTCAATGTTAGATCGGCAAACTGGTTAAAAAAGGGCAGCGATAAATTGATCAGTACTACACTGAGCAGCACAGCTATAACGGAAGTCAGGAATGATTCGGCATAAAACTGGTACACCAGGTCGTTTCTCCGGGCCCCCAGGGTTTTACGAACGCCTACTTCGGTAGCCCTACGTGCTGCCCGGGCGGTAGCCAGGTTCATAAAGTTGATACAGGCGATGATCAGCACGAAAACTGCAATTACCAGGAAAACGTAGGTCATTGTTTCATTACCGTGCTTCGTCCACACATCAAATTGGGTATTAGCCTGAAAGTAAATTTCGGTGATAGGAGTCAGGGTAAGCCCGACCTTTACGCCATACTGTTCAAAATCTTCGCCCATGTATTTATCCATAAAGGCCGGAAACTGAGCTTCCAGTTCTGTCTCTGCCATGCCTTCTTTGAGCAGTACATAGGTCATCATGTTGTTGTTCCACCAGCCTTCAAACCAGCTTTGGTTTTGAAACATCAGGACAGAACCCAGCATATCAAAAGTATGATGGGTATTATCAGGAAGAGGTGCCAGCACACCGGTGACAATCAAGGGATATTCTTCATTGTAGGTAAGTTCCTTGCCCATAGGGTTCTGGTCACCAAAATACTTGATGGCCATTTCCTGGCTTAGTACTACGCTGCCGGGTTTCTGCAATGCCGTCTCCGGGTTTCCCTGCTGAAGCGGGTACGTAAAAACCTGGAAAAAGGCTGGGTCCACAAAACTGATTTCGTCGCCGGTATAGGCATTCTCACCTTCGGTGATGAGCCCCTGCCGAGGCATGATCCTTACGGCGGCTTCTAGCTCCTGCGGAAAGTCATTTTCTAAAGCAGTCGCAAAAGGGGCAGAAGTTGGGCCTATCTCTTCGTAGCCTTCGCTAGCGTTAGTGCGATAGACTTTGAAGATGCGATCCTTTTTATCGTGAAACTGGTCATAACTACGCTCATGCCTTACGTAGAGCAGAATAAGAATACAGCAACTAACGCCTACGGTTAGGCCCAGTATGTTGATGAAAGCGTACAACCGGTTTTTAGACGCATTGCGGTAGGCGGTGAGTAAGTAGTTTCTGATCATAAGAAGGTGTTGTGGCAAAATGATAATACGTAGTAATCATGACAACAGTGGTGCCAGTCCCTCCTGGGCCCATAGAGGCAATTTTGGAAGATTTATGTGCCCGGTATCGGATAGCAGATGTGCATAAGCGGACATAAAAAATGATCAATGATTACTCACTCCTCAACGAATCAACCGGGTTGGCTACTGCCGATTTAATTGTTTGAAAGCTCACGGTTACTATCGTTACCATGACAGCACCCAAAGCGGCTATCGCAAATACTAACCAGGAGATATCAATGCGGTAATGGTAGTTTTGCAGCCACTCTTTCATCAGGTAATAGGCCAGCGGCACCGCTACTACTACAGCTACGCTCACCAGGAGTACAAAGTCACGGGTCATCAACTGCCAAAGCTGTGTTACAGAAGCGCCCAGCACCTTACGGATACCGATCTCCTTGGTGCGCTGCTCGGCCATATATGAAGCCATGCCCAGCAGACCCATGCAACTGATAAATATCGCCAATGCCGCGAAAATACCGGCCAGCTTACCTACGCGCATTTCGTTACCAAATTTCCGCGCATATTGTTCATCAGCAAAACTATACGTAAATGGACTGACCGGATCATGCTTTTTGATGACACTTTCTATGCTGGCAAGGGCTTCCTGCGTACCCACTTCCGGATTGAGCCGTACGTTGAGGTAATTGGTCCGCCCATAATCAATGAAAAAAAACATCTGCCTGACCGGCGAGTAGGGCGACTCGGTGATCATGTTTTCTACTACGCCGATGACCGTATAGGTGCCGTTATCACCCCACCGGATCTGCTCACCTACCGGATCTTCAAGGCCCATGTATTCGGCAGCAGCTTCATTGATCACGAAGCTCATAGAGTCGGATGAAAACTCCTGCGAGAAGTCGCGGCCCTCTACGATGTTCCAGCCGATTGTCTCGCCAAAATCATGGGTAACCCGCATGGTGGTAAATTCGTCCTGCATGCCGGGTGTTTTGCCCCGCCAGCTCAGGCCGCTGTTGGTGATACTAGCGCGGGTGATATTTTCTTCTGACTTGGCTACTGCGGCTACCGCTTCGGTTTGCAGAAGTTCCTGTCTTACTGTCTCAAAGCTTCTGTTAAGTTGCTCACTCTGAATAGGCATGATCAGCAGCCTGTCCGGCTGGTACCCGATGGGCCGGTCTTTGACATGCTGAATCTGTTGGAATACAATGATGGTTCCGATGATGAGGCTGAGCGAAACAGCAAACTGCACCACCACCAGCGCCTTGCGGGGGAGGGCTGCTTTCCTACCCGTCTTATACGTACCTTTGATGACCTTCACCGTCTGGATAGAAGAGAGGAAAAGTGCCGGGTAACTGCCAGCCAGCAGGCCGGTGACCAACACAAAACCGCCGCAGATCAGCCAGAATACCGGCGACGACCAGAGGAGATAAAGTTCTTTTTGGGCAATGTCATTGAAAAAGGGTAGAGAAAGCTGTACCAGGCCGATTGATACCAGAAAACTCAGTACAGCAATAAGTAGGGCCTCGGTATAAAACTGCTGCAGGAGCTGCTGGCGCAGAGAGCCGATGGCCTTGCGGATGCCAATTTCTTTGGCCCTTTTTTCAGAACGTGCCGTGCTGAGGTTCATGAAGTTGATACAGGCCAGTGCCAGCACAAAGGCGGCAATGATGCCAAACATCCACACGTAGCGGATACGACCGCCTACGTTTTGGCCATTTTTGAACTCGCTGTAGAGGTGCATTCTGGACATAGGCTGCAGGAATAATTCCGGCTTGAAGCGGGCTTCGTTTTCATCCACATGCCGGAGCTTGGCATCCCTGATCAGTGAAGAGACCTGTGCCATACTGGCCTCCTCCCGGAGTAGTACAATCGTCTGGAACCAGCTATTGCCCCAGCCAATCCAGCCGGGCAGATTTTGCTCCTGCAGCTGCCAGGGCAGCAGAAATTCCATAAAGGCCAGGGTAGAATTTTCGGGCATATCCTCATATACGCCTGTCACCTGTACGTTCATGCCTTCGCCTACTTCTATCATCTGGTTCATAGGGTCCTGTTCACCAAACAGCGCCCTGGCAGTAGACTCAGAAAGCAGTACAGAATTAGTTTCGGTAAGCCCGTCGCGCGTGCCGCTCAGCATCTTGAGGGAAAACATCTCAGGTGCTTCCGGCTCCATAAAATAGCCCGCCTTGGTGATGGCCTTATCATCTATTTTGATTACCGGCTGGTAGATAAAACTTGCCGTAATGACCTCTTCAAAATACGTCCCGTATTCGTCCCTGAGTACCGGCGCCAGCTCTCTGGCCTGTGATTCCCAGGTTTGGATTTCGCCCTCAAAAGTCTGGTTTTGCATCACCCAGGCCAGTCGTTCGTAGTTTCGGTGGTATTGGTTGAAGGTCAGCTCATCGTGCAGCCAGAGCCCGATAACCAGGGCCACCGCCATGCCGATAGCCAGGCCGCCGATGTTGATGAGTGAGTAGCCTTTGTGGCGGTTGAGGTTACGCCAGCCGATGGTCAGGTAATTTTTAAATATAGCGGTGTTATTTGAGTATGTATTTTTTCTTTTCCGGATATAATCAGGCTGCAGGAACATGAGCACGTTGAGGCAATAGAGGAGCCGGGCTTTCCACAAGCCCTCCTCTTCCACCCGGCGTTCAAATAGTTCTGCCAGGTCACCCTCCACTTCGTCCAGC
>CAZFFW010000196.1:0-10494 GCA_964518125.1 uncultured Porifericola sp. | reverse complement strand
GCTTTTTCTTCGTCGCTTAACTTAACTTTTCCCACATAAGCCTCCAGCATGGCACTCATGCTTTCCAGAAAACGCTGGTCTTCAATATTTCCGATTAACTCAATGATATGGTCTTTCAATATAGCTTTATCCATAGTTATGATATGTTGAGTAAGCTAGGGCTGATATGTGGTAAATCTTCTTAGCCTTTGCGTAATATAACGAATTCGTATGAAAAGAAATTTCTGCTCAATCAGGTTTATCCAAATCCTCACCTCCCCGTCAGGTGTTTATAATCCCGCACCACCGTGTACAGAAACTGCAGGGGGCGGAGGTCGCTATCTATCTGCAGCAAATCTTTGATCTTTTGTGCTGTAGCCTGTACCGGCGCAAGTTGACCGCTCTCCCGGTAAGTACGGATCACCCGCATAATGATGTCTACATCAGTGTCTTTAAGTTGGGTTACCTCCGGGAAAGTAGGCTGATGGTCTTCTTCTACTGAAAATACCGAAAGCGGCTCGCCGGTGACCTCCTTGATTACCGTGGTGCCGGCGGCCAGGTCACCCAGGCGCTGATCATTACGACTGATGGCGATGCTGAGTACGGCAATGGCTCCGCTCATCAGTGTAATATCTACCAGTCGCAGCAGCCAGCGTAGCAGGTAGTCGCCTATACCGGGCGCAGACCCATCCAGCCTGACGACCTTGATCTTCATCTGTCGCTTACCGATGCTCTGTCCGTTCATAAAAATTTCGCAGAGCAGGTGGTACAAAAAGGGCGGCAGGCTCAATACTACTATCAGGGCCGTAGGAGGCTGCACACCGACCTGCCCAAATATCAGCAGTAGCAGGGAGAAGTAGGCAATGATTACCAGCAAATCCAGGAAGTAGGCCTGGATTCGTAAGCCTATACCGGCCAGTGGATATTCCACACTGACATTTTGCGCCGTTTCTATACTAATCCGCTGATGCATGGCAATGGATAATTTTTTTTTGAAGTAAGCCTGAAAATGAAAGGACGTTATTTTTTTATAAATTTCTCCCGCTAAATTAGGCATTCATCAAGAATTTTTACTGTTTTTATGCAACAGAAAAGCCCGAATATATGAGAGAAGCTGCTTTTGTCAGGCAAAATGAGGAAAAATGGGAGGCTTTGGAACAGGCAATCATTTCGGGAAAGTCCCTGCTCAAACCCGACGAACTGGCTGATTTTTTTATCCAGCTCACCGATGACCTGGGCTATGCCAAGACCCACTTTCCCCAAAGTAATACCACTATCTACCTGAACAACCTCACCGCGAAGGTGCACCAGGCCATCTATCGGAATAAGAAGGAGGATAAAGGTCGACTCCTCCGATTCTGGCGCTACGAACTGCCGCAGGTGATGTACGAATCGCAGAAGCCACTGCTGTATTCTTTCCTCGTCTTTCTTACCGCCTGCCTTATCGGAGCGGTGTCGGCGGCTCATGACGAGAGTTTCGTACGCCTGATCCTGGGCGACAGCTATGTGAACATGACACTAGAAAATATTGACAGGGGCGATCCGATGGCGGTGTACAAAAGTATGGGCCGGGGAGATATGTTTTTTGCCATTACGGTCAACAATATCAAAGTATCCTTTATGGCTTTTAGCATGGGCGTTTTACTGTCGCTGGGCACTGGTTTTGTGCTGCTGCAGAATGGCATCATGCTGGGTGCTTTCCAGTACTTTTTCTACCAGCAGGGGTTTCTGCTGCCATCCTTCCTGACCATCTGGATACACGGCACCATAGAAATTGCCTCCATCATCATCGCCGGAGCGGCGGGCCTGGTGATGGGCAACAGCATACTTTTTCCCGGCACCTATCCCCGGATGGAGTCTTTTAGAAAGGGAGCCAAAAAAGGACTGAAGATCGTCATAGGTCTGGTGCCGTTGTTTGTCATGGCCGGATTCCTGGAGTCATACGTCACCCGCCTTACCGACTGGCACTGGGTGCCGCGCCTGGGAATCATTGTGGCTTCCGCTTTCTTTATTATTTACTATTTTGTCCTATACCCCATTAAATTACAAAAGCATGGCAACAGAGCAGAAGATAAAACTGTATGAGCAGCGGGATTTTGGTGAAAAGATCAACGCGACCTTTACTTTCCTGCGGCAGAATTTTGTACCACTGGGCAAAAGCCTGCTCTACATTGCCGGCCCGGCAGTGCTGCTGGTGGGAATTGTCTCTGCCCTGAGTGCTTCCAGCATATTATTTGCCGACAATGAAATATCCGAAGGTGAAATGCTCACAACAATAGGGGGAAGCGGATTTGCCGGCCTGATGGCCATTTTATCCGTTCCGCTGGTAATTGGCGTGGTTTACGGTTACCTGAAGCTGTATACTGAAAAAGAAAACTACCACGACATTGTGGTGAGTGAGGTGTGGACGCAGGTAAAAAAGTACTACCTGCCTTTTTTGGTAAGCATCATCGCAACCTCCCTCCTCACCTTCGTTGGCTTTGTGTTTCTGCTCATTCCGGGCTTCCTGTTTATGGCGGCTTTTTCGTTTATTTTCGTTTTGCAGGTACAGGAAAGGCTGGATTTCGGCGAAGCCTTTTCCCGCTGCTTCAGGCTTGTATCTGACCATTACCTGAGCACTTTAGGCCTGTTGATCATCATGGTGTTACTCCAGTCCATACTTACCTCGGTGTTTAACCTTCCGGTGCTGGTATTCACCGGTGCAGGGGCTTTCCTTTCCGCTTCCGGAGATTTTGACATGGAGAACAGCCCGGCGATTGTGCAGGCATTGTTCATCATTTTCCAGGTGATCAGCACTTTGGGCTCCCAGTTTTTGTATGCCATTACGCTGGTGGCTATTGCCTTTCAGTACGGCAACCTGGTGGAGAAAAAAGAATCGGCCGGACTGATGGAGGAGGTAGCATCCATTGGTAAACCTCAGCGTCACGAGCCAGGCGAAGAGACTTACTAATAACATACAGTAAGGCTTGAGATATTCCAGCTCCTGGATTTTCTGGTTCAACAATCCCGGCGATTGGATGTAGCCAGTTTCTGGTTATTTCCAGCCTCCGCCCAGGCTACGGTACAGCTCTATGTTGGTAAGAATGATCTGCCGCTTCAGGTCCACCAGGTCCAGCTCGCTCTGGAGCGCATCTTCCTGGGCGCTGATGACTTCCAGATAATTTGCAAAACCGCTTTGGAAAAGTAAAGAGGCATCCCTAACCCCCTTACTGGCAGCGACAATGCGCTCCTGGGTGATCCTGTATTCCTCCCTGAGTTTATCAATAGTGACCAAAGCATCCGAGACCTCCCTTACAGCCAGGATCACACTTTCTTTAAAGTTCAGTTCGGACAGTTGTCGCTCTGCTATTGCGATGGAATGGTTGGATTTTAATCTCTTATTTTGAAATAACGGCTGGAAAACCGCTCCGTTGAGGAGGGCAAAGCCAGAACCCAGCGGATCAAGAAAACTGCTAAACACCATGGAGTTGAGGCCGGTGCTGGCATTGAGCACGATAGATGGGTATTTCATCGCCTGGGCAATACCTACCTGGGCGTTGCTGGCAATCAGCTGGTACTCCGCAGCGGCAATGTCCGGGCGATTGTTGATCAGCTCCAAAGGCACGCCTACGGTGTACAGGTCATCAAATGAAACCTCCTCCAGGTTTTGCTCTATATCTATGGGCTGAGGGTAGCGTCCCAGCAACTGGTTGAGGCGGTTTTCCAGTAAAATATATTCGCGTTCCAGCCGAGGAATTAAGGACTCCGCCCTCAATATCTGCGACTTGGTTTGCTGAATAGCCAGGGAGGTAGTTTCGTCGGCTTCAAACTGCAGCTGTACGATTTTGAGGGTGCTTCGACCAAGTTCCAGGTTGCGTTCGGCCACTGCGATCTGCGAATTGATCATCAGCATATCGTAATAGGTAGAGGCAATATCAGCGACAATGGCAGTTTTTACTGCTTTCCTGAATTCCTCGCTTTGTAAAAATGAAGCCCGGGCGGCCTCTTTTTGCCAGCGCAGCTTACCCCAGAGATCAATTTCCCAGCTTGCGTAGAGCCCGGCAGAGTAGGAAAGGCGTTCTGTGTAAAGGGTTTCAGGCGGGTTTTCGCCATGATTTCGCCTGGCGCGGTTGGAACCGTAGTTGTTAAAATTTTCCGAATAATATTCCCGGTTATATTCGAAGGGTGAGAATCCAAGGCTGGGATAAAAATTTGCTTTGGATAGCTCAAGATTCTGAAAACCAATCTCAATGCGCTTAGCCTCTCTTTGCAAATCAATGTTATTGACCAGCGCTGTATCAATTAATGAAATCAGCGTGGAGTCTTCAAAGTAATCTCTCCAGTTAACATCAGCCAGAACTCTTTGGCTTTCTGCAGAAGTAGTGTCCAGCTGGTCACCTAAACCGTAATAACTATCAATTTTACCAACATCCAGTCTCTGGTACTCCTGGCCGACTTTACAACCGATGGCAACAATAAGAACTAAACCGAAAAAGGCTATTTGATTGATGTATTTCATTAGAATCAGTTTCTTAAGTAGTTTTAATGTTAAACCGCTCGTTTAACTGTATAAACAAATATGTCAGTACCGGTATGATGAGAATTCCCAGAAATACACCGGAAAGCATACCGCCCGCCGTACCAATACTCACCGATTTGTTGCCTATAGCAGACGATCCCTGAGAAAACATGAGGGGCACCAAACCGGCAGTAAATGCCAGTGAAGTCATCACGATGGCTCTGAGGCGTAAAGCACTGGCGTCCAGTACGGCATCCAGTAGGTCAGCACCGTTATGGCGTTTCTGAACGGCAAATTCTACAATGAGAATGGCGTTTTTGGCCAGGAGACCTATGAGCATGATAATCCCTACCTGCACATAGATATTATTCTCGATACCGGCAAGGTTGATAAAAATAAAAACACCCAGTATACCGGTAGGTAGGGAAAGCATCACGGCCATAGGCAGCCAGAAACTCTCGTACTGGGCGGCCAGGATAAAGTACACCAGAAAAATACTGATGATGAATACGATGATAGAATCTGAACCTGATTTTTTCTCCTCCAGGCTCATACTGGTCCATTCAAAATTAATACTGGCAGGTAATGTATTCTCACTCAATTGTTCAATCTTATTCATTACATCTCCGGTACTGTAGCCCTCAGCAGGCGTAATATTAATTTTAGCCGCATTATATAGGTTATACCTTGTCACGGTTTCCGGACCGAAAGCTTCTTCTAATTGTACGATGGTATTCAGGGGAACCATCTCCTTTTTGTCATTTTTGACAAAGATGGAATTGAAAGCCTCCGGGTTTTCACGGTAGGGAATATCCGATTGCATAAATACTCCGTATTGGCGGGTAAATCTGTTAAAGTCGCCAACCCTGGTGCGGCCAAAATTTGACTGAACAGTGAACATCATATCCTGGACGCTCACACCCAGGGCTTTGGCTTTTTTATAGTCAATGTTTAGTTGGTACTGAGGAAAATTAGTATTGTAGGATGTGAAGGCATTCTCAATTTCCTTCTGTTGGTTAAGCTCAGCGATGAACTCATTCGCCAGGACCCCAAATTCACCCAGGTCACCATCCGAAAGGTCTTGCAGCATGATCTGCACTCCATCAAAGTCGCCAAACCCCTGAACCGTAGGCCGGGGGTATATATTGATCCCCAGGGCATCACTGATGACGGTAAGCTCACCCTTCAAATGTTGAATAAGCTCATTGATGTCTTTTATTTCACCCCGCTCACTGATGTCTTTCAGCATAACATATCCCATACCGGAAGAAGGACTTTCGGCACCGCTCACAACGTTGTAACCGGAAACCGTATTGATGCTTTCTACCGCAGGTTCCAGTTGGAGAATAGAATCAATTTCTATTAGCGCCTGATTGGTCCGGTACAGTGAAGCCCCTTCGGGCATGGAGAGCGAAAAAATCAGGAAGTTATCATCTTCTGTAGGAATAAAAGCCTGGGGAGTACGATTGGCCAGGAAAACCGTAACCACAACCACTCCCAACAGCCCGGCTAAACTTATCCATTTGTGTTGAATGGCCATACGGGCCAGGTTCACGTATTTGCGGGTAAATTTATCAAACACAAGGTCAAATCTCTTAAGCCCCTTAGAGCCATAAGCTTTAGCCTTCTGCACGTTCTTGGACTGCTGTAATTTCCCTACGACCTTATTTTGACCACCTTGTTTGGTGCTCTCCTTATACAGTAGTATAAACATCACGGGCCCCAGCGTGAGGGCTATGATGGCTGAAATCACTACCGCAATAATAATGGTATAGGCAAACTCCTGATAGAAAACGCCCACTGGTCCCTGCAGAAACCCTACTGGCAGAAATACCGCTGCAATTACCATGGTAATGGAAACAATGGCACCCGTAATTTCGGATAAGGCATCATTCACTGCCTCCCGCGCACTCATGCCATAGTGCTGCATCTTTTCAAAAATGGCCTCAACTACTACAATGGCGTTGTCTACTACAATTCCGATAGACAGTACGATGGAGAACATACTAAGCACATTCATAGAAACCCCGACCAGTGAAAGGAAGAAGAATGTACCCACCAGGGAAATCGGGATGGTGATAGCGGTAATAAACGTAGCTTTGAAGTCCTGTAAGAAAATGAACACTACCAGGAATACGAGAATAAAGGCTTCAATCAGCGTTTGTTTCACGTGCCCCATAGATTCGTCAATCTGATCCCTTACGCTGTAGGTAATTTCATAACTGATACCCTCAGGAAAAACCCTGGCTTGTTCTTCCAGAATTTCGCGCACACTTTTGTCAATTTCTACGGCATTGGCCCCACTTTGCTGTACTATGTCAATGGTTACCGATGGCCGTCCGTCCAGGCGGTTTTGGCTGGTATAGTTGGAAGCTCCAAACTCTATACGCGCCACATCCCGCAGATGTAACTGCAGCCCGTCCTGCTCAGATTTGATGACAATATTTTCGTACTCTTCGGGTTCGCTGAACCTCCCGCTATGTTTTAGCGGTATTTCAAAAACTTCATCAGAGTTTTCTCCAAACTTGCCGGGAGCCGCCTCAAAACTCTGATCACGAATCTGCTGGTATACATCCCGGGGGGTAAGCCCATACAGGGCCAGTTTTTCCGGGTTTAGCCAGATGCGCATGGCGTAGTCACGGGAGCGAAGGATAGAGGCCTCAGCCAGACCTTCTACCCGTTTGAGTTCCCGCCTGATATTCATTCGGGTGTAGGCATTCAGGAAAGTTTCGTCGTAGGGAGAGTTCTCATTTTCAGCAAATATATTGATGGTCATGAGCGTACCCTTCATTCTCTTCATCACTGTGATGCCTGATTCCACTACTTCAGGAGGAATTTGCTGCACTACAGTGGATATGCGGTTTTGGATATCTACGGCTGCCAGGTTGGGGTCAGTGCCGGGCTCAAAGTAAACAGAAACCCGACCTCTACCGGAGTTGGTAGCGGTAGAGTTGGCATAGGTCATGTTTTCAGTACCATTAATGGCCTCCTCAATTGGCAGGAGTACCGACTTGGCTACCGTTTCGGCACTACCACCGGGGTAATATACCTGAACACTCACACTCGGCGGGGCAATTTCAGGAAATCGTTCTACCGGAAGTTGGAAAATACTGGCTGTACCTGCCAACACCAAAACTATAGAGATGACAAGGGTCAGTACCGGCCGGTCTATTATTTTTTTTAACATAGTATCTTACAGCTTATTCAAAATTTTGGATGCGTAGTGTCAAAACTTTCCATTTTCTTTAAGAAATTCTGGAAAAGGAATCAATGGCATTCTTCTCAGATAAATATTGACAGCAGGTTAAAATTCGTCAGGGCTCCGGTCATTGGATTTATCGGCACAGAAATATTGAAAACAGTATTTTGCAAAAGGAGCCGGATGAGCAAAGCTTAGTGAAAAACTCATGCAATAGCCGGAAAGCCAGCCATGACCTTTCGGGAATCATTTAGATGAATAAAAACCAGGATTAAACGGTAGATATAGTGGCGTGGCTAAATTTATTACGCTCACAGACTTCAAAAACTGTTTGATCCCCTGGAAAACGAGCGGCTAGGAGCCCTGTGAAAAAAATACCCCGTATATCTACAGAGTCATCCCTACGATTCTAGTAATGTTTTTGTATTACTGTATGCTGGTAGTCACCTGGGGATCCATGACTAATCGTCCTGGCTCCATGGGGTTTACTTTCACGCCATTGGTCAGTTTATTAATCCCGGAAACCACAATTCTATCGTTAGGATCCAGTGTTTCTGCGCTTACAATGTAATTCTTTCCGGTACGTCCCTCAATCTGTATCTCTCTCCTTACTACTGTGCTATCCTTTTCTTGAAACTCAAACACAAATCTTTTATCCTGGATAGTAGACGTAGCTCCCTGCGGAATCAGAATCGCATTCGGGTAGATTTGCTCCATGATGATTTTGCCGGTACTCCCGGATCTGAGTAGTGTATCGGGATTATCAAATTTTGCCCGCAGGTTGATAGAGCCAGTTGACTTGTCAATCTGTCCTGAATTGGCATCAATGACTCCTGTTCTTTCATACTCTGAGCCATCTGACAGTACCAGTTTTACTTCATTATTCATTTTCTTGGAGGTTGAGTCGCCTTTCAATCGTTCGTAATACAGGTAATCTGACTCACTCATAGAAAAATAGACATAGACATCTTTAATATTGGAAAGAACAGTCAGAGGCTCGTCATCAGTTTTTTTGACCACATTTCCGATAGACTTGGGAATTCTTCCGATAAAACCGCTAACGGGAGCATTGATGGTGGTAAACTCCAGTTTGATACGCATATTAGCTGCCTCAGCCTGCGCTCTGTCCAGCGATGACTGGGCCACTTCATAGTCGGCTTTGGCAGTTTCCATCCTTACTGCAGAGATTACTTCATTATCAATAAGGGGTTGAATTCGGTCAATCTCAGTTTTTGCTTTTCTTAGCTTGGCCCGCTCCACTTTCACATTGGCCATTGCGTTTTTCAGGTCTTCCTCATAAGGTTGACTATTGATCTTAAAAAGAGGCTGGCCTTTCTCTACAAAATCACCCTCGTCGACATAAATTTCTTCCAGTATGCCATCTACCTGCGGTCTTATTCCCACATTTTCTACACCTTCTATAGAGGCTAAATATTGAAATGATTTTGCGGCTTTTTCTTCTTTCAAAGTCATAACAGGTAATGGCAGGCCTTCGTCTTTTACCTCTTTCTCCTGGCAGCTTTCCATTAAAAGGAATACAGCTACTAAGATTGAGGACATGCTGACAAGCCTGTTGGTAATATTTCTCTTTTTCATATTGTGGTCTCCTGTTTTAAATTGTCAAAGCGTTGTCAATAACTGTACTATTGAGAAAAAACTTACACACATACTTCTGAGCGGCTAAAAATTAAATTATAATGCTGCCTGAGTACAATTTAGGCGGCATACCACTTCTAGACTACAAATGTATGTGTAGAATGTTTGTCCAATTAGGAAACAGATGGGGGAAAAGTTCTGCAATACTGATAGACAGGGTATTGATTATTTTCCGGCAATTTAGCCTGGAATCTATCAGCGCTATTGATAAAAGAGCAGCATTCGTCTAAAAAAATCAATCACCAATCTTACTGAGTGCTCCGTTTTTTTGTGTTCCCAAATATTTGGGATAGTTTATCCTGCTATGTAAATGTGGGCATCAGGGTTTTTCTGCCCTTTGGTAAAACTTATATCAAAAAAAGGCCAAATTCAGAGGACTACTGCTGGTATCCTGCAGTGGCACCCAGCACAATGGCTGCTATTTGAGTGCTTTTCGTCCATATCATAAGGTTGATATCTTCTTCTAGACAACACCATTCCATAAATTAAGCAGCCGCCGCTTTACTTTTTGGCATTCTTCCTAAAGCACCATAAACTGGCTCAGGAAATTGCGGCTTTGCAAAATGGACGTTTTGACCATTTCCTCCGAGTCTTCATAAGCCCGGTCTTCCACCTCAATACAGGTAGGCCCGCGGTAGCCGATGGTGGTCAGGGCAGAAAAGAAGTCGCGCCAGCGTACATCGCCGAGTCCGGGCAGCTTGGGTGAATGATACTCCAGCGGCGTTGCCAGGATACCCACCTCGTTGAGCTTGTCGTGGTACACTTTTACATCCTTCAGGTGTACGTGATGGATACGGTCTTTAAACTCATACAGGGGCTGTACCTCGTCCATCTGCATCCATACGAGGTGAGAGGGATCGTAGTTGAGGCCAAAAAGCGGGTTGGGGATAATGTCAAACATACGTCGCCAGATGGCAGGGCTGAAAGCCAGGTTCTTACCTCCGGGCCACTCGTCGCCGGTAAAGAACATGGGACAGTTTTCTATCCCGATCTTCACCTGATGCTTTTCGGCTTCCTCCACTATAGAAGGAAAGCGTTCTTCAAAAATCTTAAAATTGTCATCAATGCTCAATTTGGGATTGCGACCGATGAAGGTGTTGACGACCGGTATCCCCAGCTTTGCTGCCGCCCTGATCACTTTTTTGATATGTTCAATCTCATG
>CAZFFW010000195.1:0-10648 GCA_964518125.1 uncultured Porifericola sp. | reverse complement strand
TTAGGACGCCAGGTTTTCATCCTGGTAACAGGGGTTCGATTCCCCTACGGACTACAAGCCTTCGCCCTTATCGGCGGAGGCTTTTTTGTTTTTATACCTTTACTGACTTGCTTTCCGTACCATAAACAGAGATAATCAGTATCTGTAAATCTATCATCATGGAAGAGAGAGAAATCATGTATTGCTTTGACCCGCTGTGCGGCTGGTGTTATGGTTTTGGTCCGGTCATTCAGCAACTGGAAGCAGCCTTCAAAGATAAAATACAGTTCAACGCTTATGCCGGAGGAATGGTGACCGGTGAGCGGGTGACACCCATAGGCGAGACCTTTTCTTACATCAAAAATGCCCTCCAGACAGTAGAACAGCGCACCGGTATCACATTTGGGCAAGGCTTCAAAGACTTGCTCGAGGAAGGGACATACCTGTACAATTCGGAGCCGCCCAGTATTGCCCTGGTCATTTATAAATCTGTATCCCAGGGAAGCAGTATAGCCCTGGCCCACCAGCTGCAGCATGCTATATTCTATGATGGGCACAGCCTGAATGAGCCGGAAAACCTGGGCCGGATAGTGCAGGAAGCAGGCCTGGACGAAGATGTATTCCTGCAGCTTTTTCAGCAGGAAAAGTACCGGGATAAAACATACGAAGAGTTCGCTTTTGTACAGCGGCTGGGCGTAAGCGGCTTTCCTGCCCTATTGTACCGGGAGGGGCGCAAGCTCTATGCGCTTAGCCGGGGTTTTCAGTCTTATGAGCCTCTGGAAGAAATGATCGGTCAGCTACTGGAAAAGAATGCCAAAGATGTGTAAGTTAAGGTAGCTTTGCTGTGCAAAGACTCATCTACCTACAGTAAGTAGCAGGCAACCAAATGTCTTGATGTAATGAATGTAATCATATGGAAAAAGCAGTAATACTGGGCCGTATCTGGTGGGCAGCATTGCTGGCTGGCGTGGCAGCGGCGGCAGCAAACGCCCTTGTTTTTTTAATTGCACAAGCTGCCGGGGCTATTCCACCCGACATCATAGTGCCGGAGGCCAACGAGCCGATCACCGTAGTGCCGGTGATGATGGTTTCATTTATGCCGGCCATAGTAGCAGGCATCGTACTGGCAATACTGGCCGCCCTGACGCCCCAACCCGTAAAGATATTCCTGATCATTGCCACCATTATGCTCATATTGTCTTTTTATACACCTTTTACCATTCCCGGAGCGATCATGCCTATGATCGTGGTGCTGAACCTGATGCATATTATCGCTGCGGTAGTCATTAGCTGGGTGCTGATCCGCTTCAGCCGCAAGACCGTAGGTGCTTAGTCATTGTTAAAGATATTGATGTATTCGTACATGCCCCTGGTGCTTAGATAGGGTACAAACAGGCTGAACGTAAGCCGTGCGTAATGCTTCACTTTTTTTGCAGGATCTTTATCTTTAAAAAAGACCTCAGCGTGGCCTATCCAGGCATCGGACAGTATGTAGAACTGGTCAATTACATTCTCGTACTGGCTGTGGGGAATATCATCTTTGAAGATTCCCTCCTTTTGCATGATTTCAATCAATCGCCTGAACAACTGCTTTCTGGATTGGATAAGTTGCTGGTAATGCTGCTCAATTTTGGGGTATTTTCGCATGATCGCCATAAAATCCGCCATCAGATAGCGATGGGTATACAGGCGTTCGAACACTGAATGTAATGTGTGGTAAGTCTGCCCGAGACTGATAGCCTCTTCCGTTGTATAAGGCGTAAACTGCTGGTTGAAGCCGTCTACCAGCTGCATATACAGCGCATACACCAGGTCTTCCTTGGTACGGAAGTAATAACGCAGGTTACCATCACTAATCCCCAGCTCAGTAGCAATCATTTTGGCCGAT
Source organism: uncultured Porifericola sp. (assembly GCA_964518125.1). GTDB lineage: Bacteria > Bacteroidota > Bacteroidia > Cytophagales > Cyclobacteriaceae > Catalinimonas. The sequence continues at coordinate 8,781 of CAZFFW010000195.1, read as the reverse complement.
GTATTGTCAATCCCCAGTTCGTTAAACATCTGCCGGGCAGTCTCTAAAATTTTATCTCTGGTACGCATAAAATATTTAGCTCTATAGAGCTAGGTTAAAAAATATTCTCTTATCTTTGATCTAGCTCTTTGGGGCTAATCAACAAATATATGAAAAAAGTAATTGTTATTGGTGGTGGCATAGGAGGATTATGTGCTGCTATCGCTTTACAAAAAAAGGGTGTGGAAGCCCACGTATACGAAAAGGTGCCACAGATCAAAGGTCTGGGAGCTGGGATTACACTCTCTATCAATGCAATACTGGCGCTACGGCAGGCAGGCATGGAGGAACCGCTATTAGCGGTAGGGCAGGAGCTGAAAAGTATGCAAATACTGGATGAAAGGGGAAGACTGATTGCCAAAACTGAACTGGGGCCAGTAGTTCAGAAGTATGGTGCCAAAAATATTTCTCTGCATAGGGCAGCCCTGCATGAAGTATTGATAGCAAACATGCAGCCCGGTACTTTACACCCTGCCAAATCTTTTGCCCACCTGGAACAAGATAAGGACTCAGCACAGGTAACTTTTACCGACGGTACTACTATAAACGGGGACGCTGTGCTGGCTTTTGATGGTATACATTCTGCAGTAAGGCAGCAGTTGCTGCCTGGGGCAAAGCTACGCTATTCGGGCTATACCTGCTGGAGAGGCGTAATTGATTATGTACCCGAAACAGGCCGGCACCTTACTACCGAAAGCTGGGGGAAGGGCAAAAGGTTTGGGATCGTACCTCTGGCGGATAACAAGCTCTACTGGTTTGCTACGGCCAACGCCAAAGAGCAGGATACCGTCATGCAAAATATGGGATCAACTACGCTGAACCAGTATTTTGCGGAATTTCACCATCCCGTTTCAGAAGTTTTGAGCCTGACTACAGACGAGCAGGTGATCTGGAACGATATCATAGACCTGAAGCCGATAGGGCAGTACACCTTTGGCCGTGTGGCACTGGCGGGAGATGCCGCGCATGCTACTACCCCTAATATGGGACAAGGCGCCGGTATGGCCATAGAAGACGCAGTGGTACTGGCAAAATTACTGACCACCATGGATGTGGAGAATGCGCTGAAACTGTACCAGGAAACCCGGATGAAGAGAACACAGGGAATCGTAAAAAGCTCCTACAGCCTGGGATGGATAGCCCAGCGGGAAAACGGATTAGTCCGCTCGCTTAGAAATGCAGCTTTCCGGAAGATACCAGTGTCGGTGCAGGAGAAACAGATGCAGCAGTTGTATGAAGTAGTGCTTTAAGTCTGTTGCAGGCTTTCCGTAATCATATTGAGTAACTTGTCTTTAGATAAGGGCTTACTGATAAAGTGGCTTACAGAATTGTAACTCAGCGCTTCTTCGTTGTCCTTTTCCCGTACCGAGCTGGTCAGTATGATGATCTCAGTATTTGGGTAGTGCTCACAGAAATCGGCTTCGTACTTCTCGATAAAGTCTACCCCTCCCAGACCCGGCATATTCAGGTCCAGCAGAATATAGCGGGGAAACAGATTGCCATTCCGGTGACTTTCCGCAAGAAAGTGTAGGGCATCCATACCATTGTTATGCGTGATGAAATGATCGGCATAGTCCGTCTTTTCTATAAGCATCGCATAGATTTCCAGAGCATCGTCATCATCATCAATCATAATTACCATACCTGCCAGTAATTTTTATAAAGACAAAAACTTAAAATGTTACAAGATTACCAGGATTCCAGCACTACTGCTAAGGATTTCAGACAAAGCCTTTGCGCTGCTTCCATGCGCTTGATCATGCGATGTATTCTTTTAGGTATATGCTGAATACTGACCCCTTACCCGGGCGGCTATCCACTTCTACATAACCTCCGTTCTTCTCGAGCATGGTATGGATTACATACAGCCCCAGGCCCAGTCCTTCTATGTGCTTATTAACTTTACGGAAAGGCTGAAACAGATGTTTGCGGTACTGAGGCAAGTTAATACCTATTCCATTATCTTCAAATACCAGCCGGCAGTAGTCTTTTTCCTGGACGATACTGATATCCAGTACCAAGGGGCGCTGCTGGTCACGGTACTTCAGCGCATTGCTAATAAGATTACTGATGATGGTGTACAGGTAACTTCTAACGTAGGTAACCTGGCAATCATTTTCATTATGTACCCTGATCTGGGCGTTTGACTCCTGTATAGCCGTCTGGTGCCGTTCCATCACATCATGGATGACTTTCTGCAGACTGATGCCATATTCGGCTTTTTCCTGCCTGTCCTGCAGTTCTATAACCTGTATCAGCCCTCTCAGGGTAGCGTCCATGTGCTGTACACTGCGGGATATTTTGGGTAGCAGCCCTTCTCTCTCTTCGCTTGGCAGCTCGCGAAAGGTGTCTATCAGTAGCTGCAGGCGAGCTACCGGCACCCGCATGTCATGCGCAACGGAATGTACAAAATCGTCCAGGTATTTGTTGATCCTGCTGAGCTGCCGGTTTTTTTCTGCTATCTGCTCAGTCTGTAGTTTGCGCTCATGGATATCCGTTGCTGAGCCAATCCAGTGGGTGATTTCTCCTTTTTCGTTTTTCATGGGAATACTCCGCACCAGGTGCCAGCGGTAAGTCTGGTCAGAGGCTCTTTTGAGGCGGTACTCCATCTCACAGGCTATGCCAGTATCCAGCGCCCTGTTCCAGATGTGGATGCCTTCTTCCAGGTCATCGGGATGGATCAGCCTGCGCCATTGATCAAGCTTCAGTTCTTCCAGGTTGATCCCTGAGTAGCGATAGAACCTTTCGTTATAGTATTCAGGCTCACCGTTAGGGCGGGTAATCCAGATGAGTTGAGAAATGTTTTCTGCCAGAAACCGGAATTCTTTCACGTCTTTCAACTCCTGCTCTATCTGCTGTTCCTTGCTAATGTCTCTGGCAATCAGGCTGGTTCCTATGAGCTTCCCTTGATCATCGCGAAAACTGCTGAAGGAGAGTTCGTAGTACTGGGTGCCGCTGCCTCCGGCGGTGTGCTTATACAAGCGGGTGAATTCTTCTCCCCGAACGGCTCTTTGCAGCAGGCTACGAAAAGATGTGTCCTGCAGCAGGTCGGAGAGCCGGTCCCCGACCCGGATACTTGTATTGCAAAGGTTGGAAAAGAAACGGGCAGCCGTATCGTTAAGCTCAATAAGTTCCATATCCACACTCACTGCGGCAATGATATACCTGGCGCCTTTGATAATACTCCTGAGCTTGTTGTTGGAAAGCTGTACAGCTTCCTGCAGATGGTTTTGTCGTTCCTGTGCTTCTTTTTCGGCTGTGATATCATGGCCTACCTGTACTGCGGCAATTACCGCTCCCCGCACATTTCGGATAGGATAAAAATGCAGCCGGTAATATTTTGGGTTTGTTTGCAGGCCGGAAATGCTGGTCTCTGTGGTAGACGCTGTTCCTTTTAGTGCGGCTTGCCATCCCTGTAGGGTGCCTGTCTGTTCGGGATTTAAGGAATATTTTTCGGAGAGTATACTCATTCCCGGCGCCAGGGGAAAACCAAACATCTGCCGGGACTCACTGCGCGCTTGCGGATTGATCGCCATACAGACATAAGCCTGGTCTATGATCACCACCTGATGGGGATTATGTTCGATAGTTGCCTGAAGGTAGGGCAAAAAGGAGTCTGGTATACGGTCTGTGAGTACCGGAATGGCTGACTTTGGGGCGATATCATTTGCTACGTAGTTTTCTTGGGTACGCACGCCTTCCTGGCTGAGGAGTGCCAATTCTATTACCCCCAATTCTTTCCGCAACTCCTGAATTCTGTGGCGTAACTTTTCTGTGGGCTCGCCCGGAGCTAGTGAAAAGCGGGAAAAATGTGACTGATCAAGCATGTTAAAAAATCCTAAATCTAAATTCCACCCTCTGAGCTGATATAAAAAAATATTATGAAAAAAGTAAATATTATAGAAGAAAACTGCTAAGCATCATAGTAGACTAAGATGAAACACCTTTTGTTTCGGATAAACAGAATAATCTAAAACAAAATAGTGCAAAACATTCAAGGATGAACATGTATGACACAGCAGGTGTTTTAAAGCAACTTACATAGTATAATTTTTATCCCCCGGCCGTTGCTGCTGGAGCGCAATAGTGCTTTTTTCCAGAGCCCGATCTGGACAAGTTCATTATAAATTTGTAGAATCACTTCATTAATCATTCGTAGATACCCAAAATTTTTTCTTATGGCTATTAAAAAAGCGTTTAACTTAAAAAAATGGATAGATGAACACCGTGATATACTGAAGCCTCCGGTGGGTAACGCCCAGGTATATGAAGATACCGATGATTTTATCGTGATGGTGGTGGGGGGGCCTAATACCCGCAAGGACTTCCACTACAACGAAACGGAAGAATTTTTCTACCAGTTGGAAGGTGAGATCACCGTAAAAATCCGCGAAAACGGAGAAACCAAAGACATCAGGATAGCAGAAGGTGAAATATTCCTGCTGCCGGCCAAAGTGCCGCACAGCCCCCGTCGCCCGGCCAATACCATCGGGCTGGTGATTGAGAAAAAACGCAACGCTGAGCATACCGACGGCCTGATGTGGTTTTGCGAAAACTGCGGCAACAAGCTGTATGAGGAGTACTTTCCGCTCCGCAACATCGTAGAGCAGCTGCCTCCCATCATCAATAAGTTCCGCGATTCCGAAGAGCTGCGGACCTGCGACAAATGTGGTACTTATATGGAACTGCCCCAAAGCCCCAAAACGGATGTGAAGGAAAAAATCAGCTAAGCTACTCTATGGCTGATTCAGCTGCCAGCTGTATTCGTAGAAGGAAACATCATATCTGGACGGAATTGGCTTTTCCCGGTAGCGGTTGATATAGGCCGCCAGGGATGGGGCTTCCTGCAGGAAGTCCTCTCCGTACCACTCAAAAATTTTGGACACCGCTACCTCATTTTTAGCAGGCTTCAGCCGGATAAAATCCGGATCGTTCAGTACCTGCCTGGTTCTCTCTTCCAGTTGCCGGTCTAGCTTATCTGGCTGATATGCATAGCTGACTAGTTGGGGACAGCTCTCCGCCGCACAAACCAGTACAAAATGCAGGCGGGGATCAAAATACTGCTTGAACAGCCGTCCTTTCTCCAGTTCATTCAGGGTGAACGTTTCTCCGGCTACCTGGTGTTTGATTTTATCAAAAAAACCAGGGATATCCATCGGTGAGCTTACCGGGTAATGCTGCACTACCTGATAGATGGTAATGATGTTGTAGGCATTGACGTAAAAGGCCTTTTTTTCTGTATCGCTGACTCCCTCCAGAGATACCTCACCAATCTGTTGATAAAGTGCCTCCAGCGATTGGGTATCATCGGCCAATGCCCGATAGTCAACTTTTCCGTCTTGTACGTAGTTTTTAAGTAATGCGTCAGCTTCCTGAGTAAAATCGCCGATGCTGACCCACATCAGCAGTATAAAAATGGTATCAAGTATCATCCTGTTTCATGGTTAAGTTCAGGTAGGTTTAACGTGCAGATCAAAACTTTGATTGTCGTGATATTGTCTTCCCTCTGACAATAAGCTTATTTTGGCTGCACTTGTATTCTCGCCAATGTTACCTTTTCATAAACATCATTTAAATGTCAATTCGCGGACAAAAATTCTGCTAATGTAACATCACATTTACAGTAGCTAAATGTCGCACTCTTCTCTGGGGTTGTGATCTTATAAATCTTCAAAAATTCCTAACCATGAACCACAATTTCCTCAAACTTTGGGTAGTCATTCTTTTGACCTGTAGCAGCTCAGCGGTCCTCTCCCTCAAGGCTCAATCCCTAGTGGATGGCTTTGTGCAGGGTAAAGGTCACGGCAGTATAGTGGTTTCCTATTCCTGGGAACAATACGACAGTTTTTATTTTGGCACCGAACAGCGGGACGCGCCGCCACCTTATGGAGGCCTGATCACTACGCAGGCGGTTAGCCTGTACGGCATTTATGGTCTTACTGACAATCTTGATGTAGTCCTTAACCTTCCCTATATCGCTGCCCGAGGCAACAATGACGCTGAAGGAACCGATGTCCCTGACCAGGATGTTGGCGGGCTGCAGGATGTATCCGTCATGCTTAAATGGCGTCCGATACACCTTGAAACAGACAAGGGTACACTGTCTTTCCTGGGAGCCGTAGGATTTGCTACGCCGCTGAGTGACTATCAAGCCAATGCTGTTTTGTCGATTGGTAACCAGTCTACGCGAGGAGATATTCGCCTGATGACGCAGTATAAGGCGAATAGTGGGTTGTTTATAGATATGCAGGCTGGCTATTCATTGCGCAGTAATGACGTGCCGAATGCGGCTGTACTCTTTACAAAAGTTGGTTATGCCGGTTCTCATTTTTATGTTGACCTGTGGTCTGAAACCCAAATTTCCAATAGCGATGCTCCCGACATTGGTGGAGTCCCATTTAACGAAACTCGGGTAAACTATACTCAGATAGGTATCAGCGGGTATGTACCCATTACCGGCGGGCTGGGACTTTCAGCGGGCGTGGGGCAGTACGTATGGGGCAGAAATGTGGGTTTGGCAACGCGCGTTTCCGGTGGAGTAATTTATAGTTTTTAGGTAAACCGTTTAGCAGATAGGCAGCAGCCTGCTGTAAAAATCCTGGTGCCAGTTTCCCCCAGAAAAGTTACTTGATGATAGATTTGAAAATAACTGGCAGTACAGCATGGTTTTCTACAATCATCTGTGCTGCTTTTACCAATACTGGCGTTTTTTATTTATCATTATACAATCTGATAAAATCAGTCAGTCAAAAGTATTTGAACAATCCCTATTTGTATGATTCGCGTATGCATCATTGGTAATGGCATCGCAGGGGTTACTGCAGCGCGGCACATCCGCAAGCGCAGCCCAGCCTCTGAATACAGCATTACCATCATTTCGGCCGAAACCGAGCATTTTTTCTCCCGCACGGCGCTCATGTACATTTACATGGGCCACATGAACTACGAGCACACCAAACCTTACGAGGACTGGTTCTGGGATAAAAACGACCTGAACCTGGTATTTGATTATGTAGAAAAGGTAGATACGCAAAATAAAAAGCTAAAGCTGCAACAGCAGGGCGACATGCCCTACGATATCCTGCTGCTGGCTACCGGCTCCAGTGGCAACCGCGCCGGCTGGCCGGGCGAAAATCTGAAAGGCGTACAGGGTATGATCAGCAAACAGGACATTGACCTGATGGAAGAAAATACCAAAAATGTGGAGCAGGCTGTCATCGTGGGCGGTGGGCTGATCGGTGTGGAGATGGCCGAATGCCTGCACTCCCGTCATATTCCGGTCACCCTCCTGATACGCGAATCGGCTTACTGGGATCATATACTGCCCCGCCCCGAAGCCGAAATGGTGAGCCACCATATCCGCAAGCATGGCATAGACCTGCGGGAAAATGTGAATTTCAAAGAAATTAAAGGAGATGAGCACGGGCGGGTAAAAGCCGCCGTCACCGAGGATGGAACAGAGATTCCCTGCCAGTTTGTGGGTATCACCATTGGCGTACATCCGAACACTGATTTTCTGAAAAACTCCGGGATAGAAACAGATAAGGGCATTCTGGTGAATGAGTTTCTGCAAACCAACGTCCCTGATGTGTATGCCGTCGGTGATTGCGCCCAGCACCGGGAGCCCCCTGTCGGTCGGCGCCCGGTAGAGCAGATCTGGTATAGCGGAAGGATGCAGGGAGAGGCCGTGGCTCAGACCATCTGCGGAGAAAAAACCAAATACATTCCCGGCGTATTTTTCAACTCGGCCAAATTCTTTGACATAGAGTACCAGGTGTACGGTGAAATCAATACGCAGCCCAAAGAAGATGAGGAGCAGTTTTACTGGATCAGACCGGAAAAGGAAGTAGCTTTCCGGGTAGCTTTTGAAAATGAAAGTGGTGCGGTAAAAGGCTTTAACCTAATGGGCATTCGCTACCGGCATGAGGTCTGTGCCCGCTGGATCAAAGAGAAGCGGGATATCAGCTACGTGATGGCGCACCTGCATGAAGCCAACTTTGACCCGGAGTTTCATAAGCGATATGAGAAAGAGATCATCGCTAAATTTAACCAGGAGTATCCTGACCGTCCGGTAAAAATTCGCAGCAAAAACCCGGTAGCCGCATTTTTTGGATTCTAAAGACTTAACCTTATGCATATCATTCGTACACTCGGTCTTATCCTGTTTCTGCTGGGCTTCGGCCTGTTTATCGGTTTATTCTTCCTCTCCGACTTTCGCCTGACAGAAGAAGCGATCCGGCAGGAACTGGCCACCGGAGAAGAAGTAAGCAGCCCTAATGCTGCCCAGCCGGAAACTGCCGAGCAGGATACAGTGGTTAACCCCAACGTCAGCGAAACCTCTACCTACAGCATCGTGCTGAATGCCGCTCAGCCCATGCTGGATACCGTCTACGGCGGGCATTTTGCCTTTGTCAGCGATCTGCAGGAGGTTTTTGATCAGGCCAACACAAACATCAAAAAGCTGTATGGTATCACTGAAACAGAGAAAGAGAATCTCATTACCACCATCGTTGCCAACAACCTGACCTATACAGCTGAATCGGTAAAAAGTACCCTCAGCGGGGAGGACGAAGCTACTACGCTCAAAAGAGACAAACTACTGTCCTACACCGGCTGGCTGGAGGGCAGGCAGTTTGATGACGAAACTGCCCTGCGAGAGCAACTCAATACCACCATCAGCAGTGTTAACAATGACATTACCGGGCAGAAGGGCATCAGCCGCTACATGGCCAAGTCGCTCAA
>CAZFFW010000194.1:0-10693 GCA_964518125.1 uncultured Porifericola sp. | reverse complement strand
CTAAGGTACAATTAATCAAATTCAGCATCAGGCTGCTGACTCATACTATACCCTGAATGAATTGAGATAAGTCCTGGTAAGAATCAAACTACATCATGCTGATCTCCAGTACAAAGTTTACCTTACTGCTGTTCTCAATACTTACCTTTATCCTGTGTCACAGTAAAAGCCTCCTTAGTTGGTTGTGGGTTAGCTGCACATTGCCTGCTTTTGCTATGTGCTTCAGAGTATACCCTTTTAACAATTTGATAACACAAAATACTTATGTTAATAACCTCATTGTCTTTTCATATATGTAATTTTAATACACTATGTAAACTAGTGACATCAACCTAACTGCTTTGATACGCCAGCTTTATCCAAACTTTCAAGCAAAAGTACAGGTACTGATCCATTACAGTAGGCTAGAAGTTTATGTCCTTGGTAAGTTGGATGAAATCAAATATCTGGCTCATATTTTTCACTATGACCATGATTTGGAAAGCAAAATTCTAACTGTGAAGTATAATAAAGTTATGGATTTGTGGGGCGGAGAAACTTACAAGCTTTTCAAAATCAGGCGTGTAGATGTTGTTATTGACCGCAGGTTTGAGCGATCATAAATTTTATATAAGTCAAACTGTAAAAAATAACTTAATTTTAGAGATGCAGAAAGAGAAAAACAGCCCTATTGTAAGGCCGCTTTTCTGAATTTCTTTCAACATGTAATGAACACAAAACTAACCTGTTTACACCAAAAGGTTTGTTAAGTCTTTATCAAGAAATTGTTATCAATAACAATCATATCCATATTTGCGGTGCAACTCTCTGAGCTCCCATTGCACCCGTTTGGGATGGGCAAACAGGATACATAGAATGCATAAAAGATAAAACTTGATTTTTTTCATAGCAGATTCTGAATTGAAATATTCTTCAAGTATTTAGGCAGGTATGTTGAATTATTTAAAGCCTGAGCGTATATGATTTGGTCCTTTTCCTGACCATAGGCTACTACAACATACAAGCTGTTAACCTGGTAAAGATTATAGCTGTACTTCTTGCGATGGCTTGAAAAAATAAGCAGGCCATGCTCCCAAATATATAGCTGTTGGTAGCTCAGGGACATTTCTTATAAGTCGTTGATGATATGTAGCTTGTCGTTCTTCAAAGTAATGAATAGAAAAAGCCCGGAAAATCAGATCGGGATTGAAAACCGGGCTTTAACTAGCTTATAGCAAAATACTAATTGTCCGACAACACTAAGATAGATAGCTGCTGCCAGCAATACAGGCACAATTTACCGGAAATACTACAGGGTAAGGAATTGGTGAATGATGGCAGCACCTAACAGTTCTAACTGGTATTATATGTCCATACAGATGTGTCAGGGTAGAAATATAAGAGCCTCAACGTAAAGCAGAGGCCCAGTATGAAAAAACTATAAAATGAAGTTATTAAAATAAGGCTACTTTCCTCTTTATGCCATGGTTGATACTAACCTTAAGCTACTTCGTATATGTCTTCCGTGCAACAAGATGATGACCTGAAAGGGCTTACTCAAAAACAGAAGTGAAATATTTTCTCCTTTTTGGGATAGAACCGTCCTAACTATTACAAATTAAGGCAATTGTCCCCCTTATATCCTTTGAATATCTAATTTCTATATGGCCTGCATTTCTTCCATGTTTTGACGAAGTTCCTCCTCCTGGGCACGAAGTTTCTCGCTTTGCTATTTAGAGGCCTGGTAGAGTCGGTGGGTCTCTGAAGCGTGAAAGACTTTGGTGATCGTGGCTGCGATACTGTTGGCTACCCTTTCTACCGTTTCAATCTCATGTTTCTGCATAGGCTTGAAGGAGGCCAGTTCGATTATTCCCACTACTTCCTCGTTGTAGACCAGCGGTACGATTAACAAAGCAGTAGGTTTGGCATCTCCCATACCAGAAGTGATGCTGATGAAATTTTCAGGTACCTCATTCAGGTAAATTGTATCTTGTTCACGCCAAGTCTGACCGAGCAGGCCTTCGTCTATATGAAAACTATCCTGTCTGAACTTTCTCCTGCCCAAGGCACAGCTTCCTTTTAGCACCATTTCTGTAGAAGTCTGGCTCTGGCTTCTTACTGACCTTTAGAATAGCATTCTGCCTGAACGGTAAGGCTAAATTAAATTTACTTAATAAGAGGCAATTAATTTAATAAATGAGTAACACAAACCTAAAATCTGCTTAACATGGATACATAGTGCATAAGTTACATTTGGGGCAAAATTCAAACAGGAAATTCTGAAATACTATTTGCCATCCAATTCAAAAACTTATGGATTCAAAACCAAGATTAATCAAACTTATATATGCTACTGCATATTTGGTCATATGGGCTGGGTGTAATCTTAGCCCTTCTATTGCTGCATCTATTAACCTTAATGAGGCGTTTATTGCAGGAAATAACCTTTCTGTCAATAATCTATTCTTTTTGCAACCCGTCTCAGGTACAGTGACAGACGAAACGGGCACACCCTTGCCCGGTGCCACTGTAATTGTTAAAGGCACAAGTAAAGGTACAATTACAGATATTGAAGGTAAATTCCTTATTGATGCAGAGGCAGATGCCATACTTGTAGTTTCTTACGTAGGTTATTTTCCCGAGGAAATCTCGGTGAATGGTCAATCCTCAGTAGCAGCCCAATTGGTACCGGATGTTTCCCAATTGAACGAGGTTGTAGTAGTTGGGTACGGAACTCAAAAAAGGTCGGATATCACTGGTGCTATCACTTCAGTTAATAGCGAAGATTTTAATAAAGGTTTTATTGCCAATCCTGGAGAACTGATGCAGGGCAAACTCGCTGGTGTATCAATCGCTGCCAACAGTGGTGAACCCGGTGCGGCTCAGGATGTGATCATCAGAGGTATCGGTAGTTTGCGGTCCGGAACACAGCCGCTATATGTGGTTGATGGATTTGTATTGGACAATTCTTCTACAGGCGTAGCCACCAATCCTTTAAACTTCCTGAATCCTAATGATATAGAAAGTATAGATGTGTTAAAAGACGCCAGTGCTACTGCTGTTTACGGTTCCCGGGCAGCCAATGGGGTAGTGGTCATAACCACAAAAAAAGGTTACGGAAAAACACAAATGAACCTTTCATTATCAGCTGGAATCTCCTCAATTGCCAACACTATTGATGTTTTCAGTGCCGACGAATTTCGCAGGCAAGTCGTGGCCACGGGAGGAAATCTGGAAGACTTTGGTGGAGATACAAATTGGCAAGATGAATTGACTCAAACAGGCATATCAGAAAACGTTAATTTTTCAATGAGTGGAGCAGGAAGTGAAAATTTTTCCTACTTTACCTCAGTTGGCTACCAGGATCAGGAAGGAATTCTGAAAAACAGCAGGCTTAAGCGATACACTGGAAGATTAAATATGAATCAGAGGGCCATCAATGGCCGGCTGAACATTGATTACAACCTTACCGCCTCCCGGACCGAAAATTTACGTCCAAGCATCACTTCTACCATCAGCGATATGCTCAGTTTGAACCCGACGATACCAGCATATACAAATGGTGAACCTACCTTACTGAACACAAATGCTTTAAACCCTATCGCCAGGTACAATTTGTATAGTGACAATGCGATCAATAACAGGATTCTGGCCAATATTTCCCCATCACTGGAAATACTCAAAGGCCTTACATACAAAATGAACCTTGGAGTGGACTATTCAGCCACTAATGGCTATCAACAGTACAAACCTTTTCCTGAAGTCATCAATGAGTCTAACGTTTCTGATGGCTCCTTAGAAGAGGCTGTTCATTCAAATACCAATCAACTGGTAGAAAACACGCTTACCTACCAATTCAGCAGGGACAAGCATAACATCACTGTTCTGGCAGGACACTCATATCAACAGTTTTTGGATGAAACCAGAATAACCTCCTATGATGGGTTTGCAAACAATAATATTGATCCAAGATACCAGGACCAGACCAGCACTACCCAATATCCTACCTCAGTTAATTCTTCAGCTGTCAAAAACGAGCTGCAGTCGTTCTTTGGCAGGGTCAACTATAGTTTTGCTGATAAATATCTCTTTACGGGTACAATACGCGCAGATGGATCATCCAAATTTGGAGAAAATAACAGGTACGGCTATTTCCCTTCTTTCGCATTAGGATGGAACCTGAGCAATGAAGGATTTATGGATAATTCAGTATTTAATAACTTGAAATTACGAGCCAGTTGGGGCCAGACAGGAAACCAGGAGATACCATCTAAAATTACCAAAGCCAGTTACTCAGAAGACCGCCTATCCACGGGTGCGGGCAGTATCAATACCTATCCTATAGATACCGATGGTACCTCCCTGGAGGAATATCCATACGGAATTGTCTTCACCCGTTTAGCAAACCCTGATCTACAGTGGGAAGTATCCACTCAGATTGATGTAGGGCTTGATTTTGCCTTATTTAACTACCGCTTGAGCGGAACAATTGATTACTTCAACAAACAATCTTCCAACATACTTTTGGAAGTAGTGCCTTCCGATCCTGTTGAGCCTACCGCTACCTATTGGACCAATATTCCAGATATGCTCATCCAAAACGATGGTATTGAATTGTCACTGGATTACAACAGCAATTCTCAGCGCAGCTTCTCCTACAACATCGGCGGTAATATCACTTACATTAACAATCAAGTAGAGGATTCTCCCTATTCCGTGTTAGTTACAGGTGCAGCTCAGGGTTCAGGACAAACTGGCGCGACCATCAATGGCTATATCAATAATGAGCCACTGGGCGCATTTTATATGTATCAGTTTGATGGCGTAAATGCCGAAGATGGCCTTAGCATGTACAAAGACAACAATGGAGATGGTGAAATATTAGACGATGATCGTTTCGTAGTGGGTAGTGCAATTCCTAAAATTATTTACGGATACTATGTAAACTTAAAGTATAAAGGATTTGACCTGGGCTTGAATTTCAATGGTGTAGCAGGAAACAAAGTTTACAACCACACCACCATGACGCTATTCAACAGGGCACAACTGGCACAGTCCAATAACACCACTGATTTTGCTGTTCAGTATCCTAATGAGTCGTTAACCAACGCCAATATCGTATCTACGCGTTATCTGGAAAATGGCTCTTTCCTCAGGTTAAATAATGCCACACTGGCCTACAGTTTAGTACCGGAAAGGATCGGCCTGGGAAATATCTTCCAGAATATCAGCTTTTCTCTAACAGGCCAAAACCTCTTTGTCATATCTGATTATTCAGGCTTTGATCCCGAAGTAAACACAGGTGCTGCTACTGGGGGCATTCAGACTTTTGGAATAGACCGCTTCACATATCCCAGGGCAAGAACCTACCTCTTCGGTCTAAATTTGACATTTTAAAAAATGTTTCTCTTAACAACAGATGGAAAAAATGAAAAATATCAGATTCAATAAAGTACTTCCGATTATTCTTCTTCTCTCATTTTTCGGTTGTACAACATTAGAAGAAGAAATTCTGGATGAATCACTTACTGGAACAGGTCAGGCAGAAATTGTGACTGGATCACTGGCTCCGGTATACGGACTGCTCAGACATGGTGTTTGGCTGCACACTACTAACTTTGGACTACAAGAAGTCGCTTCTGATGAGGGTATTCTTCCTTATCGTGGAGGTAGAGATTGGTTTGATGGAGGCAAATTCATTGCGGTTCATCAACATCTGATGACTCCGGGAAATAGCCTGGTAGGTGATAGCTGGACCAACATTAATTTGACTCTTTCACGGGCTGTTATCGCGGCTGAAAGACTAGGCATAGAAGCTGAAAATGGAAATACAAGAGCACGGGAAGCTTATTATGAAATGGTCGCCATGAGAGCATATCTCAACATGTTGTTATTAGACAACTGGGGCCTTGTCTTTCGGAAAGAGCGAACCAACGAGAGATCCCAAGTATTACAGAGACAAGATGCAATTGATTATATAGAAAGCGAACTCCTGTCAGTAGTGGATCTAATGAACAATGATAAAGGTCCAGGTAGATTAACCAGTGATGCAGTGAAGGCTCTATTAGCTCGTTTGTATTTGAATGCTGCAGTGTATCGTGATCCTTACGGCTCTCCTGAATTCAGGCAAGAAGACATGGATAAAGTGATTGAGTATACCGATGATATTATTTCCGGACCTTATATGCTATCCCCTGAATATTTTGATTTGTTCAGCGATGAAAACCATAGCAATCCTGAAGTAATATTTGCACTTGATCAAAGGGGGGTGCTTCAAACTGATCACCAACGTTGGGCTTACTGGTCTATTTCCGGTGACCAGATTCCAAGACCGGAATTCCCCAATACCCGTGGTACGGATGCAGTAGCGGCTACCCCTGATTTTTACCAGACATGGGTAGATGCCTATGGCAATGTCGATCCTGCTGATGCGGATGCCCGTTTCTTCAAAGAAAATACCATAATACCAGATGAGCTTCAGGATCTAAGTGGCGTAAGTCCCGACAGTGATTCAGATCATTATTTTTGTGTGCCTGCACAGGACTTTGAAATTGACAGAGGTATACTTCGCGGCACGATATGGGGACCCAGAAAAGACGAAGGAGGAAACATATTAACCTGTGAAGATGGTAAAGTCAGGATTTACCCGGTAATCAACCGTAGAACAAGTGGCGCTAACCTTAGCTATGTTGATCATACCCTCAGGGTGGATTTTACCAGTGAGGGGAGTTTACATAACACTGGATACAGATTCTCTAAATATCAGTTCAGCCGTACTGCGCCTAATTGTTGCTCTAATAGCGCTGTTGATCTGGTTTTGATTCGCCTGGGAGAAATTTACTTAATGCGTGCCGAGGCCAAACTCAGAAATGGAGACAATGCCGGGGCTTTGGCTGATATCAACACATTAAGAACTTCCAGGAGTGCGCGACCTGAACAGACCCCTGATGCATTGACTGTCATTGACCTTGATATACTATTCCGTGAAACAGGGTTTGAACTCTATTGGGAGGGTTTCAGAAGAAACTATCAGATACGTTTTGGCAAATATGAAGACAGTTGGACTGGAAAGACTGATAGCGATGTCAACAAAAGACTGTTTCCGATTCCTCAACGGGCAGTGGACGGAGCTTCCAGCGAAGAAGGATTTCTGGTGCAAAACCCCGGATATTAACCTTATAATTTAAGTATAAAACGGCTGGGAAGATATTTCCTTGCCGTTTCTTTTTTTCTTAAAATCTATTCCTGTGATTCGTAAATTTTAGTTTTCAAATAGCTCTTCAATTCAACCAATGAAGTCTTTATACATCTTAATCGTTCTAGCCATTTCCATTGTTTTAATCAGTAATGTAGTGCTTACAAGCTCTGAGGAGACAAAATTAAACAGTGTTCAGATCATCGGCAGTCATAACAGTTATAAAATCGGGATCGAGAAACCGTTGATGGAATATTTAATGAAGGAAAACCCTGCACTGAGTGGGCTGGAGTACGAACATATTCCACTATCAGAGCAATTGAACCTTGGTTTGCGTAGCATGGAACTGGATATTTTTTATGATCCCAGTGGAGGCTACTATACTGATCCTAAAGGTTTGGATATCGTAAGGTCATTGGGTGCGGATCCTCTGCCTTTTGATGTTGAACAAAAATTATCTATTCCGGGACTGAAGGTTTTTCATGTGCAGGAAATTGATTTCAGAAGCCATCAACTGCTATTCAAGGATGCACTGGAAGAATTGAAAATATGGTCGCAGTCCAACGAAGGACACACTCCTATCATCATTACCATCAATGCAAAGGATGGTGAAATACCACGTACCAGAAAGCCACTCCCTTTTACGGCTGAGGCTTTGAAAAGTATTGATGCCGAAATACGTGATGTGTTTGATGAAAAATATTTGATCACTCCGGATATGGTAAGGGGCAATTTTAAAACATTGGAACAAGCTGTGCTTACCAATGGCTGGCCTTCCTTAGATAGCGCTAAAAACCGATTTCTATTCGTTCTGGATGAGGGTGAGGAAAAGACTGATCAGTATCTGTCCAATTTTACAGATTCAAAAGGGGCAACATTATTTGTTAACGTAGAAGCAGGAAACCCCCATGCGGCATTCATGATCATCAATGACCCGATAGAAAACTTTGAGAAAATTAAAAGCCTGATCTCCTTGGGATATATGATTCGCACCCGTGCGGATGCTGATACCCAAGAGGCAAGAGAAAATGATTATACCCGATTTGAGAAGGCAAAAGCATCCGGAGCACAGGTCATTACCACAGATTATTATCTCCCTAGTAAACTTTTTGACTCTGAATTCCAGGTTATTTTTGAAAAGGGCCGATATGAGAGGAGTAGACCTTTTTAGTCATGTCAATAAAAATGAACCAATTAGAAGCAAGGTGAGGGTATTGCCACACTATTTTTCACATTGCTTCGTCATGCCTTCATGAGGGGGTAAAAAAACGGTTCGGCCTAAATAACCCTTCTTCAGTCTCAAGCATGCCTGCTCCGGCGATCCTGGGATGAACTTAACAGTTTCGTTACAATCCAGGGCATTTTTTAACCTACACTTAACCTAAATGAAATATCCACCTCACACTAGGTCATTACCTTTACTTTCAACAATTTTTTTCTAACCAATCTTACAAACGCAATGAAAAGATGCTACTTTCTTTGCCTGACACTGCTATGCGCTTTCAGCGCCCAGGCCCAGTTCTTTTTTGATGTAGAGGTAGATACCAGCTGGTATCCCAGTACTGTAGTCATGCCCCCTTCTCCCCTGAAGTACCAGGTCCTTTTTGTCGGGCAGACGGACAAAGTGCAGACGACTCCCACTTACGGAAACCCTGCCGGTGAGGCCCTGGCTAAGCAGTGGCACGACTTCATCGGCTTTACGCCTGATGACGAAAGCGAGGACCTTGGCTGGGTATCTGTTAACCATGAGATGATTGAAGCCAATGACCAGATCGGCGACGGCGGTGGTATGACGGTTTTCAAGGTAAGACGAGACCCTATCACTGACACACTCATCATCGTGGAGCAAACCCTCAGCGATGGACGCAGCGGGCAGTTCTTTAACGTAGACTTTGTCAATACAGTGGGAGAAACCGGGATGAACTGTGGTGGTATTACCTCTACCGTTGATGGCCGTATCTGGACGGCTGAAGAGTGGTTCAGAGGTAGCAATGAGTCAATCAGTCCCGGAGTAAGAGACCAGTCGCCTTTTACTATCAGCACTGATATACCAGGAAATTTTGCCGGTCAGACCATTGAAAAATACCAGAACTTTAACTGGATGGTGGAAATTGACCCTCGCGAAGCCAAAGCTATCCGCAAGCAGTACAACTGGGGACGGCAGCCTTTTGAGGGTGGCGTAATCATGCCTGACAACCGTACTGTTTACACCGGTGGCGACGATACGCCAGGTCTTTTCTCCAAGTTTGTCGCTGACGAGCCAGGTGATTTTACCAAAGGCAAGCTCTATGTCTACAAGCATGACGCTGATGGCCCTGAAGGTCCCTGGGTTGAAATGAATAGTATGGACCTGAATGAAATGTTGCACTACCAGGAAGAAGCCCTTAGTAAAGGTGCCACCATGTTCAACCGCCTGGAGTGGCTGGCAACTGACGGTGAATACATTTATATGGCTGAAACCGGACGCGACAATCCTGCCAGGGGGTTTCAGGAAGGTGCTGAATTGGGTGGAGTGCTGGACTACCATTGGCTGGAGCCGGTAAGAGCCCGCCATCCCCGCCTGGCCGAAAAAACCGATGACCAGGTACTGGACTTCGTCATGGCTGGTTTTTATGAAGATTACTACGGTCGGGTACTTAAGTTTGACCCTAATAGTGGTGTAGTTGAAACCTATCTGGAAGGCGGCCCTTACTATGAAGAATCACCAGAAATCAGTGCCTATCCCGAGAAACACCTGACCAATCCTGATGGCCTCAATATTCTGACAGTAAATGGTGCCAAATACATGGTCATCAACGAAGACCTCAATGGTACTTCCAATGCCCGTACCCCGGCTGGTGTCAGCAACCGTACCTGTGAAGCTTTCTTACTGGATATGTCAATTGCCCAGCCCACCGTGGAGGACCTGATCCGCATCTCCGTAGTGCCTGTGGGTGCCGAGGTGACCGGCGCCTGCCCTACCCCTGATGGCAAGACGCTACTGATCAATTCCCAGCATCCCTCAAGCAGCAACCCTTTCCCTTACAACAACTCTCTGACCTACGCGATCACCGGATGGGATGAGGCCGTATCTGCCATCACTGATATCCGTCAGGAAGTGGAAAAAGCAGAGAGCTGCCAGCCTTATGTCAACCCGGTAGAGAGGACACTGGTGCTTTGTGAAGCTTCAGATGTAGCGATTTACGGCCGTGACGGCAAACGTCTATTTGTGATCCGCAACGCCAAGGAAGTTGACCTACACGGCTTGTCCGGAATGTATATCGCCCAGATCTATGGGCTGGAATCCCGTCAGTTGGAAGGCACCAAATTATTGGTGAAAAACTAAACAAACTTATCTTGGAAAGGGCCGAAGTGAACTTCATTTTGGCCCTTTTTTATATCCGCCATATTTTTAAAACTTCCTGATTTATGAAAAAAATTCTACTCCTCTCGTCCCTCATCTTGTTTCTTGCCACTTTACTCAGCAGTTTTCTTTCCGAAAAAGATCCGGTTGCCTCTCCAGTAGAAGAGATACACAGA
>CAZFFW010000193.1:0-10930 GCA_964518125.1 uncultured Porifericola sp. | reverse complement strand
AAACAACCTTCAGCCTATGCTGACCAAAAGCTTTTTACTGATCGCCAGCTGTTTTTTCCTTTTTTCCTGTCAGAACACCGAAAGTACAGAAGGTGATGCAACCACGGCAAACGCCAGTACTGAACTGCAGTTTGCTGACTATCCTAACCTGAAATTAGGCTTCACCACCCAGAACTTTCTCCAGGTGATGCCTGTCAACCTGGAAAACTCCAAAAAACTTGTTGACTATGCTGCCGAACAGGGTTATGCCTGGATTGAGTTGAGAGATCCCGATGCCGTCCTCAGTGTAGATGAAGCACAGCAGATTGCTGATTATGCCAGTGACAAATCAATTGAAGTGAGCTATGCCATTCAAAAAGGCCTGCTGGACGATGATTTCTGGCCTACTTTTGAGCGGGGAGTTAATAATGCGGCAGTTTTTGGTAAGCCCGGTATATTTCGCTCACTAGGAAGTTTTGCTGAGTTTACGGCTGATCCGGAAAAACAGGGATGGACCGCAGAGGAACTGGAGCAACTAGTGCTATACGCTGATAGTGCGGCAGCCATTGCCAGCAGCAAGGGGCTGCAGTATGTTATTGAAAATGCCTCCGAGTCTTTTTTTACCAATAGTGGCGAGTATTATGGCATTGCCGATGTATTTGCCCGCAGCAGTTCGCAGGTCGGCTGGCAGTTTGATACTGCCAATCCCTTCAGTGTTTCCAGGGTGCACCCACCTGCTGACAGCGTAGGCACTTACCTGGCTGAGCACGCAGATAACCTTTATTACATCCACCTTAAGTCAGCCAAAGACGGACAGGCACAGCCGGTTTTAATGGAAAATCCCTTGCCGTTTGAGGAGGTTTTCAAAGTTATGGCAGAACATGATGTGCCCTATGTGGCCATTGAACTTCAGGCAGTGGCCGATGAGGCGGAGGCTTTTAGAAATATGGCCCAAAGTGTAGCCTACCTGCGCGAGCAGGGATTTATAGCCCCCTGAGTATGAGTCCACAAAAGACCATAAAAGCCCAAAAGACTGGCTTTTTTGAGAAGATCTGGCTGGCCATGCTGAGCATTGGCCCGGGTTTATTCTGTATTGGCTATACCATCGGGACCGGCAGTGTGACTTCTATGGCAAAAGCAGGCAGTCAGTTCGGGATGCAACTCGTATGGGTACTGATGCTTAGCTGCGTTTTTAGCTGGGTGTTGATGGAGGCATATGGCCGATTTGCCGTAGTTACCGGCATGACATCTATCTACAGCTTCCGGACAAAAATCAGGGGAGGCAAAGTGATTGCCATACTCATAGTGGGCGGCATTATCATAGCCCAGTGGAATTCCCTATCCGGCATTCTGGGGCTCAGTGCCAATGCCATCTATGAAACGGTAAGCCTTTTTTTTCCGGATTCCTCTGCCCAAAGCTACTGGTGGATACTGGGTATTGCCATTACTATCATCCTGATCATGTATGCGCTGCTATGGGTGGGCCGGTATTCCTTCTTTGAAAAGGTGCTGATCTTTTTTGTCAGTCTGATGGGGCTTTCGTTTATCATTTCCTTCTTTGTGGTATTACCTGAACCGATTGACATTGCCCGCGGTTTAGTGCCTACTATTCCGGAGGTAGAAGGCGGAAAGTTGCTGGTAGCCGCTTTTGTAGGCACAACCATGGCTGCCCCTACCTTTGTGGTGCGTCCACTGCTGATGAAAGGAAAGGGCTGGGACATCCGGCATACGCGTGATCAATCGGTAGATGCCGCCAGTTCAGCCATTATTCTGTTTATCATCAATTTTTCTATCATGGCAGCAGCTACGGGCGCTATGTTCTATGAAGGGAAAACCATTGAAAAAGTGCTGGATATGGTGTATACCCTGGAGCCAATCATGGGAAAATTTGCCGTAGTGGTGTTTATGGTAGGTGCCCTCAGTGCCGGCCTTTCCTCTATTTTTCCCATACTGATGGTGGCCCCGCTACTGATCTCTGATTATCGCGATGGCGAACTGGATACTTCTTCAGCCAGGTTCAGGATACTGACCGGCATAGCCTGCCTGATGGGTCTTACAGTACCGGTGCTGGGTGCCAATCCGATTGCAGCACAGATCGTCACCCAGGTGGCAGGGGTTTTTGTGCTTCCCCTCGTTATTGGCTGCATATTTTTCCTGCTCAACCGCCGGGACCTGATGGGGCAACATGCCGCTGGTACGCTGATCAATATTGGCTTACTGACTGCTTTTATCTTCGCCTGCATCATATCCTATACCGGTATGCTGGCTATATTGGAATTGTTATAAAAAAAGCCCGGTACAAATTACCAGGCTTCAGCTGCTCATCACTGGCGTTATTTCTTTTTCCCAAAAACCCAGAAATCTTCGTACTGCCATTCCCCATTTACTGGTTTGCCGATGACAATGGCAAATTTTTTACCGGGTCTTTGTTCGTACTTGATCCTTACCTCGGCGCCTGTTTTTTGAAAAATTGCTTCACCTTTGCTGCTTTCCAGAAAAGTGTAATGATCAAATTTGTCTTTATCTTCCAGCCCTATCAATCCTGGTTTGAAGTGCTTGACCCTTATCTCAAGGCCCTGATCGGTCATTTCAATGGCAAACATCTCATAGAGGGTAGCCTCACCTGCATCCATCATGCGGATAACGCCTACCATATTATCACCGGCAGGCTCAGTCCAGAAAGCCTCTATTGTCTTTCCTTCCTTGAGCGTTTCCCAGTGACCGGCTATAAAGGCCATATCTGATAGCTTACCGCTGTTTTGAGCGTCAGCATGGTAAGACAGAAGGCTGAAGCCAATGGTAAGTAAGGTTACATAAAAAGCCTGTTTCATAGATTGTTGTATAGTTTATCGTTAGAAAAATGATTGGCTCAAACATACAGAAATTAAGCACGATCAGCGAGAAAAAGATAAAAATGCTTCGTCTGAGCCGACTTGCCAGAAGCTTATCCCATCAGGCAAAAAAAAACCGGGTAACTACCCGGTCATTTCTCACTTACTAAACAAAGGATTATGAATTTTACTGATATTTTTTTTACGCATCTTGCCATTTCTGTACGGACACGCAGCGTATTTAATCACCAATAGCCTTCATCCTGATGATAAACGCAGGACTATCCGTCCTAATATTTACTTCCATCAAAATATTTTTGTGCCAGCCGATTAGTGACTGCAGCTCTTTAGGCCAGCATGTCATGGCGTTCAAACCATATTTTCTGCAGCGAGCGATAAATCAGGTATACCGCTGCCAGCAGAAGGACCATTTTGCCCAGCAGGTAACCTTTACCATAAGCCGCCAACTGATTGAAATCAAAGATGTAAGCGTAAATACCGGTGAGGGCATGCCAGAGCATGGAGAGACCGACGAGCAACACAAGCTTTTTCATTTTATGCAGGGTTTAGCAGAGGAAATGTAGCTTTCCTCTGCTGCTGGGATTTTTATTTTTTCACAATGGTCGTTGTAGGGCTGTAGATACCAAAAGTAACCGCATTGATCAGCCCGTCTACAAAAGTATGGGTCACGGTGACTTCATAGTCCTGCGCACCACCCGCCATCTCCACCGGATTAGAGGTATTGATGGGCGCCAGGCCGTAGATCAGATAGTGGTTCATTTTCTTAACTTCTAGTCCGGTCTGTGGTCCTTTTCCCATGGTGTAAGAATAGGTGTAACAGGAACTCATAGAAAAAGCAATTCCTAAGGCTAAAGCGAAATTCAAAGCAATTTTTTTCATGTATTTGGTGAATAAATTATTTTACTACTCTTATGGCTTTTCGTGTACGCCCCGTTTTTGGTGGTTGCAGGTCTCCACTTTTCTTTTTGTAGAGCAAGCGGCATAGAGCGGCTGCATAATGTTGTGCACAGATGCCCGACACACTTTTACAGCCATTCATGTTTCTGCTCCAGGTATTATTTTTTGAGTTGTTCCAGCCATAGCAATGCATCCTCATTTTCCTGAAAAACCCTCAGGCTCAGGCGCTTGCTCTGCTCGGTGTCCAGGATATTCTCCTGGCTAAAATTTCGGAAGAGGTTGTTACGGGATACATACGCTACGTACCTGATCCCGGCTTCTACCAGCTGAGGTAACACATCCTTTCTGATCCAGGTGACATCCTCAGAGGGTAAAAACTCTCCTTCTTTTACTTCCAGCCAGTAAAAAACCGGAATTCCTCCGCTTGACCAGAGTTTTGCCACAGAAAGTATCACCCGCATAGATGGCTCCAGCAACTCGCGCGCCTGAGGTAGCTGATGATAATACTGGTAAACGCCACGGCAGGCATGTAAAGTGCTGATTTGACAAAACCTGTCCTGATACACTTCCTGTGAGCGCAATCTCGCATGTATGTTAGGGTTCATATACATTGTGTTCATGGTAAATGATTGTCTGATCTACTGACAGGAAGCTACAGGCCCAGATACTGATCAGGCATCCATAAGGATTTCGGCAGACAGCTTTTCGTAAGCTTCACTACTAAGGACTCCCCGGGCCAGCATCATTACCTGGTCCACTACCTCTGCCGGAGATTTTGCCCGCATACCTTTAAGCATCATACTCCTCTCCGAATGAGTCTGCGCCGGTAGAATAAACTGCAGGCTGTTCATCAGGGCTTTAGGAGTGAAAGAAGCCAGCACTTCTGAATAAATCTCCAGTATCTCTTTATCCGTGAAGCACTCCCACATCAGTTGCTGTGTGCCACGCTCCTCTTCCAGCATATGTTCCAGGTGTCCGGCCTGCAGGCTGGTGAGTTCCTGGTACAGCATTTTACCAGACATCGCGAGGGCTTCCGGCTGTCCCATGAGAGAGGGCAGATCATATAGCCTTTGCTCTATGCGGTCCTGCAACGCATGCAGCCTTTCATGATCCTCTTGATCAGCTGAAGTACTGCCCGGCATCCTTTCCTCCAGGGCCGGCAGGATGTATGTTTCTTCAATTTCAGCGTGTTCGTGCAGAAAAGTAAAAACTGTCTGTGCGTACTGCTGTAACTTAAGCACCTCTGCATATTGCATGTAATTGATGTTTCCGGCCATCTGGCTCAGTTGCGCGAGGGCTACTCTAAGTCCCTTGTGCGGCGTATCTAAAAGTGAGAATCTGGGCATTTAGGGTAAGGTTGGGTTGTACAAAAATGATGGTGATTAATCTTTTTGTTGGTGATGTTATTCAAAGCCCTACATAGGCTGCCTCAAAGATGTATTCAGACTCACCTCCCCAGAAATCAGTGCGATAGCGAAGCTTCAGACTGTTTTCTGTCAGTTCAAGGATTTCCAGCTCAGAAGTTATCCCGCCGCTGTTTTCTATGATTTTGGTCTCCGTTGCGTCCAGCGCCCAGGTACCGCTGAACTGCTGCTGGTCATCACAAAGGTTAGCGCCTTCATCGCTGAGATAGGTTTTATCAGTAAAATACTTCATGGTATTATCCTGCAGGCAGGGATCATTGCCATAAATATCCGTGATCAATTCACCTTCATCATTCCAGTCCAGTGGCTTGTCTACTGAAAAGCCGGTCATTTTCCAGGTTTTGGTAGTCAAAAGACGCTCTTTCACTGACATCTCATTGCCGGCCTGTTCCTCTTCGCAGGCAGTAAAGCCCAGAAGACCTAATGAGAGAATGAATAATGCTGCTAGTTTTTTCATGGGTTCATGTTGTTTATCCTTAAAATTTAGTGCCGGATGGAAATTCATCCGGCACTAATCAAAGCTTAGATTGCAGTATATTCCTCTTCAAATGTCAGGATAATACCCAGGTTGAGAGTGTATCTTACCTTCAGTTTGGTGCTGCTCAGTTCTATAATCTGTGCACTGACAGACTCTCCGTCAGCAGAAATTGTAATCACAGTTTCTTCAGGGTTAAATACCCAGCTACCCGTTTCAGTCTGCACGTCATAACATTTCACAGTGCCTTCATCAGCGGTAAAGGTGCCACTTTTGTCAAATTTGCGGGTATCGTCATGAAAGCAGGGCTGTTGATTGTAAATGTTGGTGATTTCAACTCCGGTATCAAACAGATCCACAGCCGGATCTACTGTAAAACCAGTCATTTTCCAGGTTTTGGCAGTCAGCATTGCAGTTTTGGAAGGCTTCTCATCGTCTTTCTCGCAGGCAGAAAAGCTCAAAGTAAAAGCTACAAGGGCGATAATCATTGATAATTTTTTCATGGGTTTTGAATGTTGATGTTTGATAAATAATAATGGTTAATGATAGATTTGGGTATTTTGATAGCGCCTGAGCTCCAGGGAGCTTCATTTCGGCTGATTGATTAATATTTATAGATACTGCCTGATACCAGGTCATCAAACTGGTTGGCCGTCTCGGCGTCATCGTTGATTACGGCTCCCAGTTCGCTCTCTACCGCAATTCCCCAGCCGCCACCATGGCTGATGATAGAGTTTTGTATGTTGAGGTTGGTTCTTACGATTGCGCTCAGACCAATATTTGCCTTCACACTGGGCAGGCTGGGCATGGTTTTGCTACCGCCGTGCGATACCTCGCAGTATGACATCCTGTTCTGACTGCTGCTGGAAGTAAACTGTATGCCCCCCCAGTAGCCGCTTTCTTTGTTTTTGCCACTGAAGGTGATCCAGGTACTGGCAGTACCTTCAGCAGTCAGATAACCATCACCCCTGACGATCATCATGGCATTTCTGCCAAACTCAAAGTTGACACCGGGTTTCACCACTACGCCTGAGAGGATATCAAACAGCTCGGAGATGTAGTAGCTGGTGCCGTCTTCAAAAGCATGAATGGTGAGTTCTTCATCTGCATTCAGTACGCTGTTCAAAATTTCTACTGCATCCTGTCCGTTGAGCGAAGTTCTTACAGAAGTTGCGGTCAGGTCGGGCAGTTCTGAGGCAGGCAGGGCAAGCGCTGTACCGGCGTTTTCTTCAAACATATTATTGTCAAAAGCTTCCAGGCTGGCGTTTTTCTCCACGTACAGACCATAAGCTTCGCTGCCCTGGATGTAGGTGTCTTTCATGCTGAGCTTTCCTGAAGTTAAGCTGTTTACATACACTGCTGCGCTTTTGCTGGTACCATAAGTGGTTTCTCCATTACCTGCGTTGTAGATTTCTACCCACTCCAGGAGGTTATTGTAGTTTGAGCTTTGGAACACAATGCCACCCCAGTTGACATTGATTTCCGGATACACCATCATTTTGATAGGCCCACTATTTGTGCCTTTGGCATTGAGGTAACCTTCCTCTACCACTTTCAGAAATTTATCTGGATTAAAGCCAAGGTGAGTGCCAGGGGCAATTTTAAGACCGGAAGCTAAGACTACATCATTCACCAGTTTGTAGATTGTGCCATTGGACAGGCTATTCCAGGTCACTTCAGTATCCAGGTCTATACGATCGCCGATCAGTTCAATTCTGTTGAGACCTTCGTTTTTGGCTTCAATGCGCGACTCAGCATCCATTTTATGTGCCTGATTTACCGGCATCACCACGTTGAGCACATCATTATTACTGAAGTAGTTGTTTTCCAGGTCTATGAGACCACCAACTTTGACAAAAAGCCCGTTATCTGCAGCATATGCTATCGTAGAGTTTTTGAATTCAAGATATGCCATATCAGTAACACCAAGAGCAGTAGGATTTTCCATAGGATACATTGCTGTGCTTCCTGCGTAAAGAATCTCAGTGTAGTTCATCACATTTTCCAGGCTGTTACTTCTGATGAGGATACCAGCCCAGTATCCAACCTCTTCTTCTTTGCCAGTGAAAGTAACCATCTGCGATTCGGTACCATTGGCAATGAGCTTGCCGCTGCTTTGTATGATCATTCCTTTATCCTCTTCAAAAACCACTTTTACTCCAGGCGCTACTGTTAGTTTTGCGCCCACATTGACCAGGGCGGTTACGATATAATCAGCCTGGTCAGGATCGTCAATGATGTTTTCCAAAACCATATCTTCGGTGATATCACCATTTATCATGACTGTTACTGGTGGCGGTGTGGTGGTGGTTTCGGCCATAACGGTTACTTCATCTTTGCTCTCGCCGGTTTCGTTAGCGATTCGCAGTTCTACTACATAAGCTCCGGCCAGGTCCGGAGTAAAGCTTGGTTTATCTGTGTTTTCGTTGGTCAGGTCGGCCTGGCTGCCGTTCGGTTGGCTTTTGAGTGTCCAGCCATAGGTAAATGTTTTACCATTGCCATCGGTGGACGCTGATCCATTCAGTTGTACCAGGGTACTGACCTCTACGGTAATATCCTGGCCAGCTTTCGCAGATAGTTTGTTTTCAATTTGGGGTGTATCTTTTTCTTTTTCGCAGGCGGTAAGGGCCAGCAGGTACACAAATGTAAATAGCAATACTCTGATTCGTTTCATTCTATTGTTGGGTTAATGTTTACTGTTGTTTTGTTTCTCAATTACTTTACAAATCTGCATGCTTTCTTAGGCTCCTGAAATACCCTGATAATGGTGTTTTTACTAGCGGATTTCAGGTATCTTATCTACCATGTTCAGGGTATGTACGCCTGAATTTGATTGTCCTGCCAGAAAGGCTTTGCTGGCATTTCCCGGATATCCCGGGCAACAGGCGCGTTGCAGGAGACCAGCAGGCTCATAATCGTGCCCAGTAAGATGATCAAAAGAAGTTTTTTCATGACTGATATAATTTGGCTAGCATTAGGTTCTTGCTCAACTACCAAGTAATTGATAAGTCAAAGGTCAGGACTATTTTCCTTGCAGTAAATACCGATATGAGGGTGTTTTAGCTACCTGTCCGAAGGTGTTTCTCCTACCGTCTTGAAGGTAGATAAGGCGGCAGAAATAGTAAGCGTACGTGATAGGTGGGGCATTATGCAAAGTGACTTAGTGTCGTTTTAACTCATCTAAAAAATCCCGATTGAGGCATATAGGCTATATACTCCAAATCTACATACTTGCTTTCTGCCGAAGTAAAGTTTTTTGGCGTTAGCTAACGCTTATCTCTTGAAATAGCGTAAATCCTGAAAACTGCTGAAATCCTTCTGTTCTATTTTACTGTTCAACTCAATGATCAGCTGCTGAAAATCTGAAACCCTGCCACAGTAGTAGATAGCTGTGAAAGGGGCTTTGTGCCGTACCATTTCCAGCAACTGACCGCTTTCGGGGGCCGAGGGCAGGCGGCTGTATTCCTCATAAGTCAAATTTAAAAAGGCAGTATTACTGCCTACCCCCTGCTGGTCCAGCCAGAAGCCATCCCGCAATGCGATAGGCTTGCGAAAGCTGTCCCCTTTTTTCAGGTCTTCCGGTGAGGGGAAAGCCAATACTTTATTTCCATCATTAGACAGCCGGATCGGCACCAGGGAGGACATATCCTCCCTGCTACGGTAAATAATTACCGGTGCCCTATCATGCAGCATAAGACTTGGGGCTAATGTCTGGCAAGCGGAAATGCATACTAAAAATATCACCAGATTGACTTTCATCTTTTCAGAATTTTGTGGCTGCTACGGCGGCCTTCGGGCCATTCCAGTACCAGCAGATACAGTCCCTGTGCATAGGCAGATAGGTCAATAACCTCATCCAGTTGCTCAATAGTAAACTGAGAATGGAGCATACCCTGCGCATTATATAAATAAGCGGCATCTGCTTTTGCATAGTCAAACAAAAGGTGCAGATCCTGTTGGGCGGGATTCGGGAAAATTGTCAGCTGTTGCAGTAAGTCATCGGCAATACTGGTGACGCTTTCTATGCTGAAAGCACCACTCTCGGCACGCAATTGATGATTACTACTGCTGTAAATTACCAGCTTATAGTCCTCCGAAGCTGATAGTGCATCGCTCACCAGCCAGGTGTATGCTCCGGTATTGGCAATATTTTCAGCTATCTTTGTGACGAGCTGACCGGCACGATACAGGTCCAAATCCAGCGTACCACTGATGTTGCTTTGCCAGCTGATCAACTGCTGCGATCCCGGCTTCAGTGAACTCCCCCCCAGAGAATTATTCAGCACGAGCGTTTCCTGTTGATGCTGGCTGCGGGCAAGTTGTATATCCAGGGCATAGTTACCGATCTGTCCGGCAAAATAAGGCGCTACCCAGACGACCAGCCTGGAACCTCCCGTTATGTCGATTGCCTCGTCCATGGATATATCGTATGCCTCTGACCATTCACCATCGGCTATTTTGTAAGAGAATACTACATCATTGGTGTAGGCATTACCATCCTCGCTGTCATAGCTATCATGTACCCTGGCATACATACTGTAATCTGCACCCACGGGAAGGTCCAGTACATAATAGTCATAATCTAGGTCATTATGCTGGTTGGCATCATTGGTTTTGATTACCGCCATATCCTGGACAAAATCAGGTATCACTAGCGGGAAAGCATTGGGCTCAGAATCATTATCTTCGTACGCATCGGCCTGAATTGCCGGCGATTGTACGATCACACTGACGGGATTGGCATAATCTCCTTCCCCCAGCAGCAGGGTCTCAAGATCGTCGCTACTGATCATGGCAAGCAAATAGGTACCAGGTTCTAACCAAATGCCTGAAGTCTGCATGCTGATATTCTCCTGATAGGTATAGCCGGGAGATAGCTCATCAACTTCCAGAGAATCTATCACTTCCTGAAAATTGCCTTCAAGATCGTAGAGCGTAGCATATAGTTTTCCATTAAAGGTCGTTTCACCCTGGTTCACAACATTAAACTCCAGACTAAAAGCCTCGCCCTGTATGATATTGGCATGGCTGAGTTCTATGGGTGCATTTAGTGCCATTCCGTTGTCAGAGCCTAAAATCTCGGTTTCTGCAATATAACTGTAAGTATCGCTTTTGATCAAAAGCCAGTCACCTCCATCCTCTTTATAAAAAATGGCCACGGCGTATGCACCTGGTGTTGCCAGGGCCAGGCCGTCGGAAGAGAATGTCAAATCGTAGTAAGTCTGTGCTTCAAAAGCAGGTATGGCAATGCTATCCAGTAGTTCGGTGATATTCTCGCGATTTGTAATCACTGCTGCCAGCTT
>CAZFFW010000192.1:0-11041 GCA_964518125.1 uncultured Porifericola sp. | reverse complement strand
CAGGAGCCTCCGGCTCCACTAAAGGACTTCAAATGACTTCAAACCCCTTCAGATTTCTTTCTGAAGGGGTTTTTTGTTTCACCTTCCTCCTGCCTTTACAGTATTCCATCTTCAGGTATATGTTATGTTTTGGCTTATGAGCTTACATGAGGAGGATCAACTTTTCACTCTGGTGC
The DNA here is from genome assembly GCA_964518125.1 of uncultured Porifericola sp. Lineage (GTDB taxonomy): Bacteria > Bacteroidota > Bacteroidia > Cytophagales > Cyclobacteriaceae > Catalinimonas. Next base: position 10,865 of record CAZFFW010000192.1, on the reverse strand, counting down.
AACTAAACTGTTTTGCTGCAAAGTAAACAGGCTTTTTCCTATGGCTACATTCTGTCAAGTAGTAGTTTTTCTTATCTTCGTTTTTTATGTCTTTTTCCCACTGGCATGCAGTTTCCTAAGCCTCGTTTTACTTATTTACTTGTGCTGATGGTAAGTTTCTTGTTGCTGTCTTACCTTTTTCTAAGCCAGCGCAATGCGGTTATCATACAGCAAAATGCAGAGATCCAGAAAATTGCAGAGAAGATCAAGGTAGATTTGACGGATATTATCCGTTCTCTGCACCTGATGGATCTGGGCATTAGGGGCTATGCTTTGCTCCCCGGTCGCGCCAATCAGGCTGCTTATGATTCGTCCCTGGTGTATTTACAGACGGCCTTTTCCGAACTGGAAGGTCCGTTGGCCGCACAGGGCTTTCCTTTGGGTGATTATCAGGCTTTTAAAGATTCCGTATACCAGTATGTAGCACTGGGTGCAGATATGCTTGCGCACCTGAAAATGGAGCAGCGTGATCAGTTTTTGCAGTTATACCAGCACGACCATGGCTATGCCATCTGGCTGTATTATCTGCGCTTTGCCGGGCAGGTCAATGGTTTTGAAGATGCTATCATACAGCAAGCCCACCTGAAGTATACGGATGCTATGTCCAGGAACAACTATGTGTTTATAGCATTACTTGTCCTCATTTTGCCTACACTATTCTACACCGCCTATCATGCACAGCATACTTACAGGCTTTCTGAAAGATTGAGGGAAGCTGAGTACCAGAAAAATGAAATACTGAGTAACCAGAACCTCATGCTGGAGCAACTGGTGCAGGCCCGTGCCGAAGAAATCATGTTGCAGAATGAAGAGTTGTACCGTGCAAACAAGATGATAGAGGAGCAGAATAAACTGATCAGTGAAAGAAACAGATTTCTGAAGGAGGAAGTAAGCCGGCAGACAGAAGGCCTGCAGCGTGCCAAACTTGAACTGGAGAACAAGCTGAAAAAAATTGAAGAATATGCCTTTGTGGTGTCGCATAACCTTCGTTCTCCGGTAGCCCGCATCCTGGGACTGTCCAATCTGCTCAATAACCTCAATGACCCCCTGGAAGCAGTCCGTCTGCAGCAGTATATCCAGGTATCCGCCGTAAGCCTGGACCGTATGCTGCAGGACCTGAACGAAATCCTGAGGCTGGAAAATGACACTGATCCATCTTTTTCCAAGGTAGACCTGGCAGAATGTATAGAGGAGGTAGAGCAGGTATTATCAGGAGAAATACTTTTAAGCAAAGCCTGTATCCATAAACAACTGGAAGTTTGTATGCTGGAGTACCGGCGTACGGCGATTTTCAGCATTATGCATAACCTGCTGAGCAACGCAATCAAATACCGGGACCCCGAAAGGTTGCCCCAAATCACGATTGAAAGCCGGGAGAATGAGGGTGGTACTACGGTTGTTGTGAGAGACAATGGGCTGGGGGTAGACCTTGAAAAGCACGGAGGAGAGATATTCAGTCTGTACAGACGTTTTCATACCCATGTGGAGGGTAGCGGTATGGGGCTGTATATCTGCCGTTTACAGGTGGAAAAATTTGGTGGGACAATCAATATCAAAAGTAAAACGGGATCAGGTACCAGCATATATGTACACCTCCCAAAGGTGACGAGCTCAAATAAAAATAGTTCTTTCCTGACGGGCAGTAAGCTGGAGTAAAACCCATCTCCGGTGGTGTGGTATCCATAAAATGGAAGTGGTCGTATGCACTGACTTGGTTGGATAAGGCTGCTTAGCCAAAAGCCCTGCCTGGGGCGCAAGACTTTATTATAGAGGACATGCAGAAATATTCCTTGTTTCCTGCGATTGGAGATTTATGCTGACAGAGATAAACTGTCATGCATATGTATGGGTTCTTTCTTCCTGTACATTTTCCTGCTCCTGCTCCCGCAGCTTTTCTTTCCGCATTTCAATCCTGTCCATCAGTAGGAGGGTGATGATAGGCGAAAAAAGAATAATCCAAATGATGATTAATGCATCATTGATTTCCATGGCTTTACCCTTAAGTAGTACCATTAAATTACTTTAGGGGACTAATAGTTCCAAGTGTTGAGTGGGAAATTTGCATTCCAAAGGTAAAATGTACCCTTCTACCTCCATAGTTGTACGTGCAACTACCGTTCTCATTCCGGATAAACAGCTGCCTATGTTGTTCCTGATACGCTTAAAAGATTAAATTTGCTGCTTTTCAAATACACCGCATATGACCTTTGCCGACCAGATTCTTTCTTTCAATCAGAATATTCAGATTAAAGAAAATTTACCGGATAATATTCGCGTGCTATATCCCTATCAGGAAAATCCGGAGGTGCTACAGATCGCCTCTGCCTTTTACAAAAAATACTATGACGATCACCGTCAGCGAAAGCTCATCCTGGGGATCAATCCCGGGCGCTTGGGTGCCGGGGCTACCGGGGTACCATTTACCGATCCCAAACGGCTCAAAACCTACTGCGATATTGACTGCAGCTTCAGCCTGCATGAGCCTTCTTCGGTTTTTGTGCATGAAGTCATACAGGCCTATGGCGGGGTAGAGCAGTTTTTCGGCGAATTTTACATCAGTTCCGTTTGTCCCCTGGGCTTTGTGAAAGTAGACGAACAGGGCCGTGAGACCAATTACAACTACTACGACAGCCCGGCCCTGGCCCAGGCTCTGACTCCCTTCATCGTCTCTACCCTGCGGGAGCAGATTGGCTTCGGTATAGATACGGATAAGGTGTTCTGCCTGGGTACGGGCAAGAATTTCAAGTTTCTGAAAGCACTCAATTTAGCGCACAAGCTGTTCGGAGAAGTTATTCCCCTGGAGCACCCCCGCTATGTGATGCAGTACAAGAGCAAGGCGAAGGACAGCTACATTGATAAATATCTCAGAAATTTTTACTGATCAAAGTATCTTTCAACATAGCACATCGCCATTAAGCAGCCGATACTACTCTTTTTTGCTTCTTTTGGCGCTTCTTCTTCAGCTTATTGATCCAGATGATGGTTCCGGTGACTGGCAGTGAGGTAGCAATCAGGCAGACGATGAAGTAGATGATTTTAGAAAAAGTGCCGTACACATAACCCATATGCAGCGGTTTGATGGAGGCAGCAATTTTTTCATTGAAAGGCTTATCGGCAAAGATCTCTACCTGCAAGGGCTCACCACTGTACTGGTCCAGTAGCAGTTTGTCGGCTGCCGCCGGGGCGAAAAAGCCAATCTTGCTCTTAGAAATGGCTACGGTAGCCGCCGAATCGGCAGGCAGTGAAATCTGGTAATCTCCCTCGTAGGGTAGCAGTTTGTCGCTGCGGTTGAGGAATTCATTAATGGATAACATCTTTGCTTCTCCGGCAGGAATAACAGACTGAGGAGCCTCTCCACCCTTGTTGCCAAAGACACGAGCACCCAACACCTCGCTCAGCCCGTCGCGGTACCACTCAAAGGACCAGCAAAGGCCAGTAAGGGCAATAATGAGCAACAGGATAGACGAGTAGAAGCCCAGGGCATTGTGCAGGTCATGGTTGGTACGTTTCCAGTTACCGCTGGTTTTGATTTTTAAGCCCTGCTTCCAGGAACTGACCTTCTGTGGAACCCAGATCACCAGTCCGCTCAGGATGATGAAGACAAAAATAAGCGTTGCAGCACCAACGATGGGCCGACCTACCTCAGTATCCAGCAGCAGCCAGCGGTGCAGGCGAAACATGAACATAAAAAAGTCAGCCGAGGGGCTTTCAGTGGTGCCTTTCACCTCGGCAGTGTAGGGGTTGACCAGGTAGGTTGTGCCCCGCCGCTCCTCCGCGGATTGCTTGATGCTCACCCGGTAAGGTTCATCCAAAGCATGGGGAATGTTAAGCGAAGTGATGATGCCGCCGGGTTCCTGCTGCAGCTTTTCAACGATAGCTTCGGCTGTCATACGCTCGGCTCCCTCTGCTACTTCTACCGCATACTTGGCAGGCTCTATCAGGCCTTCTATCTCGGTGCGGAAAGTATAAATGGTGCCGCTCAGGCATACCAGGAAGAGAATGATGCCGCTGGCGATGCCCATCCAGAGGTGCAGGTTGTTGAAAAGTTTGCGAGTCTTTTTCCAGGTAGAAGAAGGTTTTGCAGCCATAGTCCAGGAAGTGTAGATAGTTTTATTTAGACCAAAAATAAATAACGGACTGTATGTGATACAAGTAAAGTAGGATTTATTTTGGGACAAAGAACAGGCATCTGGGAAATCCTGCTGCCTTTTTCCCTGGTCGCTGCCCCTAGCGACCCAAAAAAGAATGAACTGTGAGGGCACAGTCCATGGTCAGGCTCAAGAAGAAAGGTACTCTATTTCATCATCACTACTAACAGCTACCGCTACCTGAAACTGGCATTGATTTTCTCCAGTGTCTCACTACCAGGATTAAGATCGGCCTCACGAAGCTGGTTCAGAGGCGTATCTACCGTTTCCAGCAGGTGGTGCAGGTCCTGACTTTTGGTATCGATGTAGAGCAGACCAGTCAGTACTTCCCCCTCATTTTTGGCGCGCTGCAGGCGGTTTACAGCCGAATCCCGGCTGGTAGGATTCCAGTCTTTACTAAGCTTCTGCAGGTTGAGCAGTGAGCCGTCGTGCATGCTGACGGTCGTGCTGCTGCCTTCGTCATATGCTACGCTGATCTCTTCCCGCTCCGGCACAAAGTCAATGGTGGAAGTGGCCTCCAGGTGCTCCCGCACGTACTCATAGGATTTGGTAGAGCCGGCGTTGTTGTTAAAGGTGACGCAGGGCGAAATAATGTCAATAAAGGCGAAGCCCGGATGCATCATGGCGGCTTTGATCAGCGGTACCAGCTGGGTTTTATCGCCGGAAAAGCTACGGGCCACAAAGCTCGCACCCAGTTCCAGCGATAAGCCTACCAGGTCAATGGCCTGAAAAGGATTGGCAACACCAGATTTGCTCACCGAACCAAAATCAGCCGTAGCTGAGTCCTGCCCCTTGGTAAGGCCGTAGCAGCCGTTGTTCATGACAATATAGACCATGTTCAGGTTGCGCCGGATCACGTGTCCAAATTGTCCCAGGCCAATAGAAGCCGTATCGCCATCACCGGAAACGCCCAGGTAAACGAGGTCTTTGTTGGCCATATTGGCCCCGGTAGCAATGGAAGGCATGCGGCCATGTACCGAATTGAAGCCGTGCGAGTTTCCCAGAAAGTAAGTGGGCGTTTTGGAAGAACAGCCGATGCCGGAGAGCTTGGCCAGTTTATGCGGCTCAAGAGAAAGCTCATAGCAGGCCTGTATGATGGCTCCGCTGATAGAATCGTGGCCGCAGCCGGCGCAGAGCGTAGAAATGGCCCCTTCATAATCTGCCTTGGCAAAGCCAATCTTATTCTTGGGCAGGCCGGGATGACGAAATGCGGGTTTTATGTAAGTCATAGTGTGGTTCCTTTAGAATTGCCGTTGAGTGAAGCCATCGCCAGGCTGAGGTCGTGGCCCAGTTGTTTGAGAATGGTATCTGCCGTAATTGGCGTACCGTCGTAGTTGAGAATGGAGATCAGCTTTTGTGGAGAGACTTCCAGTTCGTTGATGAGTACCGAGCGCATCTGTGCATCGCGGTTCTGCTCAATGACAAATACCTGCTCATGCTCCGCAATAAATTTTTCCACCGAAGCATCAAATGGCACTGCTTTGATCCGCATGGCATCAATAGGCATGCCCTGCTCGCGGAGGTTTTCCATAGCCTCCAGGGCGGCATAGGTGGAGGTGCCAAAAAATATAATTCCCCGATTGCAATGATTTTCCTGCTGGTAAAATTCGGGTGCCGGCACATAGCTTTTGGCCGTTTCCCATTTCTTCAGAATTCGGTCTACAGTGCGCTGGTACACATCACCATCTTCGGAGTAGCGGGCGTATTCGTCGCGAGAGGTGCCCCGGGTGAAGAATGAGCCTTTGGTGGGGTGCGTACCGGGCAGGGTGCGGTAGCAGATGCCATCGCTGTCCACGTCCAGGTAGCGGCCGTACTTTTCAATTTTCTCCAGGTCTTCTGCGCTCAGTACTTTGCCCAGATCGTACTTTCTTTTGTCGTCCCACTGCAGGGGTGGCGATACATGACTGTTCATGCCCAGGTCCAGGTCCGACATCAGGATGACCGGCGTCTGGAAACGGTCAGCCAGGTCAAAGCATTTGGCGGTCATCTCAAAGCACTCTGCCGGAGTGCTGGGAAACAGCAGGATATGTTTGGTATCTCCATGCGAGGCATACAGGGAAGAAATAATATCCGACTGCTGGGTACGGGTAGGCATACCGGTAGAAGGTCCTCCCCGCTGCACATTGACCAGCACCACGGGGATTTCGGCAAAGTAAGCCAGCCCAATAAATTCGCTCATGAGCGATACGCCCGGCCCGCTGGTTGCGGTGAATGCCCGGGCACCATTCCAACTCGCCCCGATCACCATGCCCATAGCGGCCAGTTCGTCCTCAGCCTGGACGATGGCATACTTCTTTTTCCCACTTTCTTTGTCTACCCGCAGCTTTTTGGCATAAGTCTCAAAAGCCTTGACTACCGAAGTAGACGGGGTGATAGGATACCAGGCGGCGACGCTAGCTCCTGCGTAGATGGCGCCCAGACCGGTAGCAGTATTGCCGTCGATCATAATCTGGTCGCCGATACTGTCGCGCCGCTCCAGGCGGATATCCAGCGGACAGTCAAAATGGGTCTTTGCATACTCGTAGCCCAGATCCAGGGCCTGGAAATTGGGCGGGATGAGCTTCTCCTTTTTACCAAACTGCTGGCGGATAATGTCGCGCAGCACTTCCATTTCAATATCCAACAGTGCGGCCATGGCACCTACATAAATAATATTTTTAAAAAGCTGCTGCTGCCGGGGATTGCTGTAATGCTCCATGCTCATCTGCATCATGGGGATGCCGATGTAGTGGATGCCTTCCCGGAAGAACTGGGGGTGTAGCTTTTTGGTACTGTCGTACACAAAGTATCCGCCTTCTTTTACCGAGGCGATATCTTTGGTATAGCTCTGAGGGTTGACAGCTACCAGCAGGTCAATGCCTTCCCGGCGGCCCAGGTAGCCCTTTTCGCTCACCCGCACCTCGTACCAGGTAGGCAGCCCCTGTATGTTGGACGGGAAAATATTCTTGGGCGAGACCGGGATGCCCATCCGGAAGATCGCTTTGGCAAACATTTCATTGGCACTGGCCGAACCCGTTCCGTTGACATTGGCAAAACGGATCACCATGTCGTTTACCTTCGTTGTTGTCGCTATCATAAAATCTTACCGGCTTTGGTCACGTTGTACATAAATTTTTGCATGTCCCAGGCAGAGGTGGGGCAGCGCTCGGCGCAGAGGCCGCAGTGGAGACAGACATTCTCGTCTTTCACCATTACCCGGCTGGTTGGCAGGGTGTCTGATACGTAGAGGTCTTGTGTTTTCTCCTCTGCCGGGGCACTCAGGCGGGCACGTAAATCCTCTTCTTCTCCGTTAGCGGTAAAAGTAATGCAGGAGGTGGGGCAGATATCCACGCAGGCATCGCACTCTATGCAGGCATTTTCGGTAAATACCGTCTGCACATCGCAGTTGAGGCAGCGCTGCGCTTCCTTGAAGCCGGTGGGCTGGTCAAAGCCCAGTTCTACTTCTACCTTGCGGTTGCTCAGGGCCAGTTGCTTCTGCTGATGGGGCACCTTGTAGCGAGGGTCAATTTCTACCTGGCTGTCGTAACTCCACTCGTGGATGCCCATCTTCTGGCGGATGAGTTGGGTCATCGGTGCAGGACGCTTCAGCACATCTTCGCCCTGGCAGAATTTGTCCATTGAAATGGCGGCCTGATGCCCGTGAGCTACGGCGGTAATTACATTTTCAGGACCAAAGGCCGCATCGCCTCCGAAAAATACTTTGGGCAGGGTGGATTGGAAGCTTACCTTATCCACTGCCGGCAGATCCCATTTGCCGAACTCTATACCCAGGTCACGCTCTATCCAGGGAAAGGCATTGTCCTGCCCGATGGCGATGATCACATCATCGGCCTCAATAAAAACGTCGGGCTCACCGGTGGGAATCAGCTTGCGCCGGCCATTCTCATCGTATTCGGCCTTCACTTTGCTAAAAATCATCCCCTTCAGTTTGCCATTCTCTACGACAAATTCTTTGGGCGGCATGTTATTGTAAATGGGAATGTCTTCAGCCTTAGCGTCTTCTATCTCCCAGGGCGAAGCCTTCATATCCTGAAATGGACTACGCACCACTACGGTTACCTGCTCTCCCCCCAGGCGGCGAGAGGTACGGCAGCAGTCCATAGCAGTATTGCCGCCGCCCAGCACGATGACCTTTTTGCCGATCTTATCTATATGGCCGAAGGCTACGCTGGCCAGAAACTCTATGCCGATATGGATATTTTTGGCGGCTTCTTCGCTACCGGGCAGGTTGAGCTCGCGACCTTTAGGAGCGCCTGTTCCTACAAAAATGGCATCGTAGTCTTTTTCCAGTACCTCGCGCATGCTGGATACATAATGGTTGAAATGGGTATGGATGCCCATGTCCAGGATGTAGTTGACCTCTTCGTCCAGTACCTCTTCCGGGAGGCGGAAGGCAGGTATCTGGGTGCGCATCATGCCGCCGCCCCGGTGCCACTCATCGTAGAGATGGATCTCGTAGCCCAATGGGGCCAGGTCACGGGCGACAGTGAGAGAGGCCGGGCCGCCACCGATCAGGGCGACCTTCTTACCGTTTTTCTCAGCAGGCACCTGCGGCATACGGTGTTTGACATCGCCTTTATTATCGGCAGCCACGCGCTTGAGGCGGCAGATGGCTACCGGTTCTTCCGCTTCTCCCAGACGGCCACGGCGACAGGCCGGCTCGCAGGGTCGGTCGCAGGTACGGCCCAGGATGCCGGGGAACACATTAGATTCCCAGTTGATCATGTAGGCGTCGGTATAACGTTCGGCAGCGATAAGCCGGATGTATTCGGGTACGGGCGTATGCGCAGGGCAGGCATACTGACAGTCTACGACCTTATGGAAGTATTCGGGATTTTGGGTGTCGGTAGGTTTCAAGGTAAATCACGGATTAGGTTGTTGTAGTATGATTAATCTATCAGGTATAGATTAAGGTAAGGAAAATTCTAAAAACTTGCGAATAATGAAAGCGAGAAAACAAGTGACCGGGACGAATGTCTTCTTGGCGGGCTGTATAAAAACAGAAATGCAACTAACCTTCACCTGAAAGATAGCTGCACTGTTTGTCGTCGAATGAAGTTTGCTTCAAATGACTATGCTAATAGTTCTCAATTTAGGTATATAATATTCTTAAAAAAAGAATTTTTGCTTTTTTATTCCCTGGCATATTTGGTTGGAGCATAGATTAAAGAAAAAAGGCCTGTCAAACATGACTATTAACACTTCCTTTCCTGACTTACGTCATGCTGTCTCTTCCATATTAAGCCTTAATTAGCTGTTGAAAGCAGATGACTTTCTTTAAATCAACATATCATGGAAACTTTAAAGCTGGTAACCTTCGTGCAGGAAGTAGTGGACACCGGAAAGGTACAATTCATGCAGGAGGGGCTGATCATGAAGTTTCATTCGGATGATCAGGCTTTACTGGCCCAGACCAGGGAGAATCTAATGTCGGGCTTTCGTACAGACGGGAAAAAGTACTACTACATATCTGAAATTGGGGAAATGGTAGATGGCTCATACAGGTTTCTGGCGGCAAGAAATCCCAATATTCACAAAACAGGCTGATGTTTAATCTTATCCTCTGCCTGATTACTTCGTAGTCTAGGATCAGCGGTACGCATTACGCGGGACGATGATCAGACACTGTGTTTAGTTTTTCGAATTTCATTCGCAGGAATCAGCTTATTCTTTTATCTTTGCGGCACTGGTCTCGTAGTAGAATGGATACTACGTGGGTCTCCGGAACCCAAGATGCAGGTTCGATTCCTGCCGAGACCATAAAATAAGCCTCCAAGCACTGTTTAAACGCAGTTTTGGAGGTTTTTCACTCTTATCTAATACAGGATTAATACACAGCCTAAAATCCTTTGACAGTGAATCAAGAAAAACCTACCTATATCTATGTGTTGAAAAATCCTTTTTCAAACGAGATTTTTTACCTGGGAAAGACTATCCAGCATGATCGAAGACTAAAGGATCATATCCAGGATGCTAGGTTAGATAGATATTCTACCCCAGAAATGAGAAAGTATATAAGGGATATTTTAGTACAAGGTAGTAAGCCTGTATTTGAAGTAGTCTATATATGTAAACCTGAACAAAAATGGTGGGATGCTGAAAGGTACTTCATTAAGAAGTACAGGGAGGAATATAATTTATTTAATGTCTCAGATGGTGGTTTTGGTGGTGCTTCATATAATCGTATCACTGAAAAAGGTATGGCTAAATTGAAGAAAAGATTTTCAAAAGCTATACTTTGTTATGATGCAAAGACAGGGAAACTAATACAGGAATACCCATCAGCCAGGGAAGCAGCCAGAAAATTAAATCTTTTTTCAAATCAAGTTACCCAGGTGTGTAAAGGAAAATTTGCCCATACGGGGGGGTATGTTTTCAGACACAAAAAGAAGTATTCAAAAAATAAAATAACACCGGCAAAGACCAGAGGAAAAAGAATTATTCAATTGGATTTAGACGGGAACATTATTAAAGAATGGCTTAACCCTTTTCAAGTAAAGAAAGAACTGGGAATACATGATACTGCTGTCTTAAGATGCTGTAAGGGTCAACAAAAAACATCTTATGGTTTTGTCTGGAAATTTGCAGAAACCCAAAAAAGTGATTCCCAGATAAGTACAAGAAAAATAAATAAATAGAACCTCTTGACTATATCAGGATCATTCTGGTTAAATGATC
>CAZFFW010000191.1:0-11052 GCA_964518125.1 uncultured Porifericola sp. | reverse complement strand
ATGGTACTGCCGATCACTTTTAAATTGGATGATGGCAAAGCCCATGAGAAACCCGAAACTGAAGGGCTGAGCGAAGCCGATCAGCCGGAATCTAACCTGGAAGAGATCGTAGCGGTAGGCTATGTAAAATAATTGAAAGCTACATTAACCCAAATAAACCTAGCCGGATGTATGTCCGGCTTTTTTACTTCACCTCATCCGTATTACCCCGCTCCAACACTCTTCCTTCTGAGGTGCCAAAGATTCGTTTGATCTTCTGCTTGGCCTCGCCGCTGCAGATCATCACCAGGTAGTCATCTTCCTCAATGGTTACGCCTTTGGAGGGATTTTTCATCAGTACCCGCCTGCCATTGGTTTTTTTGTTGATGCCCACCAGCACACAGTCGTGTTCTACTTTTAGGTCTATGTAAGAGTCCAGGTAGTCTTTCCCGACATAGGGGTTCTGTGGTTTGACGCAAAACTCCAGCAGGTCGTATTCCTCCCCTTCCAGGGCGGTAGTCATGATGGATTCGGCAACCAGGGCCACATCCGGCTCAAAGGTGTAACTGGCCACCAGGCGGGAAGCGATCTCCGTTTTGGAAACCACATAGCGCACCCCGGCGGCAGAGAAAGTCTCCTTCAGGCTGGGGTTGTTAAGCGAAACCACATAATTCATATCAGGATATCTCTTCTTGAGGTTGAGCAGGTAAATGAGCACTTCGGTATCATCCGGAAAATTGATAAAGATAGTGGCAGCTTGTTGGATGTTGGCCTTGGAGAAGGCATCCAGATTACTAAAATCGGTATAAAGGACAAATACCTCTTTGTTGGAATAAGCTTCGTGGATGAGGTCTACCGTGGCTTTGTCGTTGACGATGATGGCCACCTGCTTGCCGGAACCGACAACTTCATCTACTACCTGTTTGCCGAACTTGTCCCAGCCGATGACGATGATATGATGTTCAAAATTTGTTCCCAAGAGTCCTAGTCGTTTTTTCTCCAAGTAAGCTGAATATTGATTGGTAAGCTGGCTGATAAGATAACCGATGACGCTAACACTTCCAATGATAAACACCAGGCCTACGATCCTACCAAAGGTAGAAACCGGGTAATAGTCACCATATCCGACTGTTGTCAGCGTAACGATGGTGTACCAGAAGGCATCCGGCAGGTTATTGATGTTGCTGTTTTCTCTGCCACTTTCCGCCAGATAGAGCAGATAGGTGATGATGACATAAGCAGCCAGCGCCGCCAGAATGATGAGTAGGTTTTTTTTTCGTTTGGAAGCCAAAGTTTTCAATTAACAATTAGCAATGTGCCGAGAACAATGAATGCTCATCAATTTTAAATCTGCAATTTTCAATTTCCCAATTTGTAACCTTCAATCCATTTGCTGGGCATCAAAATTCAACACCTCCCCTTCCGCCGCATCCACTGCAAAGTTTAGCTGTATCGGATTGCAGCAAACCTCACAGTCCTCTACATAAGCCTGCTCAGCTACCGAAGTATCCAGCAGCATGGATATTTGCGCGAGGCAGTAAGGACAATAAAAGAAATGCTCAATCATACTTCAGCCATTTAGCAGTTTAGTCCTTGATTTAAAAATACTTTGGCCTGATGATTTCACTAAGGATAATGGCCTTACGAGCGCTTTCCGGGTCCTTCAAGGATTTGGCAATATCGGCAGCCGTATTTTTCTTTTTCTTGCCTACTTTGGTAGTTTTTACCTCCAATCTCTTACCACTTACCTCCTGTCCAATATCAATCTTATCGCTGATGCGGCGGGCACCTTTGGCCTGCTGCACGGATTGACCAAAAGAGTCAGCCTTCTCTTCCATCTTTTGCTTAGCCTGCTCTGCCGCCTCCCTGGCTTTGCGCTCTGCGAAAGGATGATCATAGTCATCTTCTTCTTCCACCTCCTGCGCCCTTCTTTCCAGCGGGCTCTGGCCGGTCAGTTCACGTAGTATTTCTTCAAAAGTGCCGGGCTGCTCCTGTGATTGCTCCTGTCTGCGACGGAACTCAGGCTCATCCGGTGAACTAATTTCAGGACGCTGCCTTGGTCGCCGGGAATCCGGGCGCCGGCTTTCTGCTTCTACCTCTTCCCGTGATTTGCGGGTTTCGGCCTGCTGCTTTTTCCGCTTATTGAGCAGATTGGAGATTAGCGAGAAAAGGGCAAAAAGGACAAAAAGCGCTATTTGAATAAAGTCTTCCATGCTTGCTTGGGTTCAAAGTTTAAAGATAGCAGTATCCATCGGATTTCATCATCATCAGGCGATTTTCAACTTTGCCAGCCGCATAGAAAAGCCCAATAGTACAGGATCAGCAGAAAGATCAGCATCAAAACCATGATGCTCCTGCATAGCTGCGCCTGGCCGATAAATGTACACAGTTTCCTCATCTGCGTCGATCAACCAGCCCAGCATGGCACCATTCTGCAGCCAGCTTTCCATATTTTGCTGCAGATCGCTGAGGCGGTCGCTTTCGGATTTCAGTTCTACCACAAACTCAGGACAGACGGGGGCAAAACGGTTTTGCTCTTCCCTGCTCAGCGCCTGCCACTTCTCGAGCGAAAGCCAGGAGGCATCGGGCGAAAGCACGGAGCCATCAGGTAATGTGAAGCCGGTGGAAGAGTCAAAAATAATACCTGCGCCTGATTGCTCATTCCAAATGTCCAATTGAGTTGCAATTTTCAGGCTTATTGCACCTGTTCTTGATCCTGTTGGAGACATAATAATGATTTCACGTTGGGCGTTCCTTTCAATATTGATATCTGTGTTGGCCTGGCAGAAATTAAAGAACTCCTCGTCTGTCATCTGTACCTGCTCACCTTTCAGTATGATCCTGTCTAACATAGCTTTACTGGGTTTTTCATAATTTACATTTGTTCTCTCATAAGACAAACGTTTGGCAGAGGAAAACTATCTCATCCGGTTTCATTCATACCCACCGTTCAGTGTTTTGCTAATTGGAATTAGTATTTGGAGTAAAATAATAACATCGTATTAGTCATGTTATAGTCAATAGAAAAAAATGCTTTGAACATGCAGAAAAGTGCTTTTTTTAAGGCAAATTTATCCAAGCAATTCTCAATATAATTGCTAAGTTTGTCCCTTTTCCGCAAAAGAAGATATGCAGCTAACACGACTTGAGATCAAAGGCTTTAAGAGTTTTGCCGACAAAGTGATCATCAACTTTGACAAGGGGATTACCGGCATCGTGGGTCCGAACGGGTGTGGAAAGTCCAATGTCGTTGACTCCATCCGCTGGGTGCTGGGCGAGCAGAAGACCCGCATGCTCCGCTCCGACAAGATGGAAAACATCATCTTCAACGGCACCAAAAAGCGCAAGGCTACCCAGATGGCTGAGGTCTCCCTGACCTTTGACAATACCAAAAACCTCATCCCTACCGAATATACCCAGATCACGATTACCCGCCGCTACTACCGCTCCGGTGACAGCGAGTACCTGCTCAATGGCGTCACCTGCCGCCTGAAGGACATCACCAACCTCTTCATGGACACGGGTATTGCTTCCAACAGCTACGCCATCATTGAGCTGAAGATGGTAGATGAGATCCTGAACGATAAAGACAACTCCCGCCGTAATCTTTTTGAGGAAGCCGCCGGTATCAGCAAGTTTCGCACCCGTAAGAAGGAAACTTTGCGCAAGCTGCAGGATACCGATGCCGACCTGGAAAGGGTGGAAGACCTGCTCTTTGAAATAGAGAAAAACCTTAAATCGCTGGAAAAACAGGCCAAACAGGCAGAGAAATATTATAAGGCTAAGGAAGAATACAAGACCCTCAGCATACAGTTAGCCAAAGTAACGGTAAGCAGCCAGCGGGAAAAGCTGCAGAAGCTCAAGAAGCAGTTGGAAGCAGAAAGCGACCGCAAGCTCAGCCTCAACCGGCAGATGAGTGAGAAAGACGCCCTGATTGAGCAGCTCAAAACCGACCTGATCAACAAGGAAAAACTACTCTCCTCCCGGCAGAAGGCCCTCAATGAGCATGTAGAGCAGATCCGAAACTACGAGAGCGACAAGCAGGTGAAGAACGAAAAGATGCGCCTGCTCAAAGACCGTCAACTGCAGCTCACCGAGCAGATTGAGCGTGACCGCTACAACATTGACCAGATCAGCGACAGCCTGGAAGTACTGCGTGACCAGAAAGCCGAAGCCGCCGAAGCTTTGGAAAGCAGCAAAGAAAAAGTAACACGCCTCCAGGAAGAGTACGAGCAGTACAAGAGCAAGACCAACGGACTGAAGGAGGAAGTAAGCCAGGCCGAGCGCAGCCTGAGAGAGAAGCAGGACGAAGTTTACCAGCTCAAGAAGACCCTGGAGATCAAGCAGATGCAGCTCAGCTCTTCACGGCAGGACCTGGAGCAGGCCTCGGCCGATACATCTGCCCGGCAGGCCGACCTGGGCCGCTACGATGAGCGGGCCGCCGAACTGGAAGAGGAAATCAACGCCCTGAAAGACGAACTGGCACAGGCTGAACAGGACGAACAGGACCTGCAGCAACGGATGGAGTCACTGGCCGAAAGCATAGAAGCCGATAAGGAAGCTCTGGCTAAGGTCAACCGCAGCCGGGATGCTCTGCAAAATGAATACAAGCTCACCAAGTCGCTGGTAGATAATCTGGAAGGCTTTCCCGAGGCCACCAAGTTCATCAAAAAGAATGTGGACTGGGCCAAAAAAGCGCCCCTCCTCTCCGACATCATTACCTGTAGCGAAGAGTACCGGGTGAGCATTGAGAACTACCTCAGCCAGTACATGAACTACTTCGTGGTACAGGAGCGCTCTGAAGCCATGGAAGCCATCAACCTGCTCAGCGATGCCTCCAAAGGCAAGGCCAATTTCTTTATACTAAATGAGTTTAGCCATTTTACGCCTGCTGCCCGCAAGGATTTTCCAAATGCCGTAGCCGCGGCAGACATTGTAGAGTATGACCCGACCTACGAAAGCCTGGTGCGCCATGTGCTGGACAATGCCTACATCGTCAATGGTGACTTCACCCTGCCTGACGATAAAGAAACCTCTTTCATCACCAAGGATGGCCGTATCGTGCAGCATCCGTTCAGCCTGGCCGGTGGTTCGGTAGGCCTGTTTGAAGGCAAGCGCATAGGCCGAGCCAAAAATCTGGAAAAGCTCAGCGAACAGCTCAAAGAACTGGAGCAGCAGGTGGAACAGTACCAGCAGCAGATTCAGGAAAAACAACTCCAGCTTTCCGGCCTCAAGCAGTCATCCCCTAAGCAGCAGATCGCCTCACTGCAGAAGGAGATCAGCCAGACCAGCCAGGAGTATGTGTCGGTGAAGACGCGAAAAGAGCAGCTCAGCGAAATGCTCAGCAGCACCGCCCGCAAGCGCGAAGATACCGAGGAGCATATACAGGAACTGCACGAAGCCTGCGCCGATCTGGAGCCGCAGGTGAGTGAAAAAGAACAGGCGCTGGCATCTTTTGAAGAAAAGATCAGAAATCTGAAAGAGCAACTGGCGGAAGAAAATGAGATTTTAAGCGAGAAGTCAGCCGACTACAACCAGGAGAATATCCAGTTTTACCAGCAGGAAAACCGTCTCAGCAGCGTTTCACAGGAGATCAACTTCAAGGAAGAAGCCTATACCAGCAGTGAGCATAACATCTCCAAAAACAAGCAGGCCCTGCAGGAGTGTGATAGCAGCATCAAACAACTGCTGGAAAACAGCGAGATCGGTGAAGATGACCTGCTGGTCATGTACGAGGAGAAGGAACAGATAGAAATTGCCGTCAACGAAGCCGAGAAAGATTACTACTCTGTCCGCGGTGAGATTGACAAGAACGAAAAAGCTACCCGCGAAATCCGCAACCAGCGTGAGAACTCCGATGCCCTGGTGCTGGAGGTACAAAACCAGGTCAACGCCACCAAACTGGAATTGAGTGGCGTGAAAGAAAGACTTTCGGTAGAGTTTGAACTGGACCTGGACGAACTGATGCAGCAGCCGGAAGAGGAAACCAAAGAAGTCATTGACCCGGCCGCCTTGCGCGAAAAGCTCAGCAAAATCAAAGAACGCATCCAGAAGATCGGGCCCATCAACCCCATGGCGATGGAAGCCTACGAGGAGATCAAGGAGCGCTACGATTTTATCAATAAGGAAAAAAATGACCTGCTGCAGGCCAAGGAATCGCTCATCACCACCATTGATGAGATTGATACCGTAGCCCGGGAGACCTTTATGCTGGCTTATGAAAAGATCAAGGAAAACTTTGTCAAGGTGTTCCGTTCCCTCTTTACTGAAGAAGATGACTGCGATCTCAAACTGACCAATCCCGATGATCCGCTGGAATCCGGCATCGACATCATTGCCCGGCCTAAGGGTAAGCGTCCGCTGACTATCAACCAGCTTTCCGGTGGGGAGAAGACACTGACAGCTACTTCGCTCCTCTTTGCCATTTACCTGCTGAAGCCGGCGCCTTTCTGTATCTTCGACGAGGTGGATGCCCCATTGGATGATGCCAATATTGATAAGTTCAACAACATCATCAAGACCTTCAGCAAGGATTCGCAGTTCATCATCGTGACGCACAACAAGCGCACCATGGCCAGTACCGACATCATCTACGGTGTGACTATGATAGAGCAGGGTGTTTCCAAGGTAGTGCCAGTGGACCTGCGGGAGTTTGAACTGCAGCCGGAGTAGGAGGAGGCTTGCACATCAGTGATGATGGAAGGGGATTAAATAGCAATAGCAGCGAAAATCATCGCCGGATTTCATGCTTATTTGAGATATAGTGACAGTCTTGGCATAAACAAAGTGGTAAAACCGTTTGATTCCACTATTTTAAGCATCAGAAGGGATATGATGGCGGTAATTTTATCCTCCAGATCTAAGTTATAGGGACGACGAAACTTTGTATAGGTGAGGTGAAAAGCTTTGCTAATCACAAAAAACCCTGTATTCATTATCTAAGCTGAAGTCCCTGACACACAAAAGCCTACCTACGCTAATGAGAACATTATTTGTCTGCCTTCTTCTCCTGAAGCTTTTGCTATTCTCTTGCACAGAAGAAAAACCATCCATTATTGTAAAGCTAAGCACCCAACGCTTCAGCATGGGCATCAGTGAGCAGGGAGCCGTTCTTGATTTTACAGATGTGCGCAGCGGACAAGACTATCTCGCAAAGGACAGCGGGTCCGCGTTGTTATCCCTGAGGATAAATGGCGAAGTAATTCCTCCCCGCTCAGCCACTATAGAAGATGACATACTTCGGCTTACGTTTGACGACAATGTACAGGCTGATATCAGGATAGAGGAAAAAGATACGCACCTTACTTTTGAGCTTACATCCCTCTCCAACCATGAGGACGTTGACCTGATCCTCTGGGGGCCGTACTATACCAATATTGGCAAAACTATAGGCGAAACGGTAGGCGTAGTGAGAGACGAGACCTTTGCGGTAGGCATACAGTCCCTGAATATTAAAACGCTGGGCGGTTATCCGTGGAACGAAAGCGACCGCATGCCGGCCTTTGACATTTTCAGGGAAGAAAATCCTGATAATATGCATCCGGAAAATGATGGGAGTGTGCTTTACAGGGTGGAAGCTGCCAAACCCACCGCTAGTGGTAGCAGCTTACAGGCATACTGCCGGAACAGGCGAGCAGCACGAATCGTCCAGGATTTTAACCATGACAGCATTGTAGCACCTCCTTATGAGGATGGAGGAGTGTTGGGTTCCAGGATTGCCATCTTCGGGTGTCCGGAAGCAGAAGCCCTGGCCACCTTAGGTACTATTGAAGTTGCCGAGGGCTTACCCCATCCTATGATCAATAGCCAGTGGGGCAAAACAGCTCCGGAAGCCGCAGCAGCCTACATTATCACCAATTTTACGGAAGACAATGTGGAGGAAGCCATTGCCATCACCAAAAAAGCCGGACTCAAATACATGTATCATTACGGAAAAACCTTTGAAAACTGGGGACACTTTGATCTCTACGAAGGTGAGTTTCCCAATGGCATGGCCGGGCTGCAGGCCTGTGTGGAAAAAGCTGCGGCAGAGGGGGTTATGGTGGGCACCCATTTTTTATCCAACTTTATCACTCCCAACGACCCTTACGTAACGCCGGTACCCGACCCCCGCCTGGCCAAAGTAGGCAGTTCGGTCATCACCGCAGATATTGACCCGAAGGCTACAGAGATTCCGATCCAGTCGCCTGAGTTTTTCAACCAGATGAAAAACAATAGCCTGAAAACGGTGATGATAGGCAATGAACTGATTCGCTACGGTAAGGTTTCGGAACAGGCTCCCTGGAAATTACTGGACTGCCAGCGGGGGGCGTTTGGTACTGAGGTCTCTGCGCATCCTTCAGGCAAAGAGATATCCAAGCTACTGGACCATGCCTACAAAGTTTTTCTGACCGATGCCGACCTCACTGTCGAGATGTCGGAGAGAATGGCGGAAATCTATAATAAAACCGGCTTACGCCAGATTTCTTTTGACGGCCTGGAAGGCAATCGCTCTACCGGGCTGGGTACTTACGGAGAGTCGTTAATGCCTTATGTCTGGTACAACAATCTCTCTGACAGTCTGAAGGACCACCTGATCATTGACGCCAGCCGTACGACGCATTTCTTTTGGCATATCTATACTCGCATGAACTGGGGAGAGCCCTGGTACGGTGGGTTTAGAGAGAGCCAGGCGGAGTACAGATTTAATAACCAGGCATATTTTAAAAGAAATTTTATGCCAGGAATGCTGGGCTGGTTTAAGATGACACCAGAAACCAGCCTGGAGGATATTGAGTGGCTATTAGCTCGCTCGGCCGCTTATGATGCCGGCTATGCCTTTGTCGCAAACCTGGAAGAACTTGACAAAAACGGTAATACCGAGAAGATTTTAGAATTTATCAGCAAGTGGGAAAAACTGAGGATAAGCGGATCATTTACAGCAGCACAAAAAGAAATGATGAGGAATGCGGAAAAAGAGTTTTCTCTTGTTCAGGTTAATGACAATATCTGGAACTTAAAGGTAGTGAGTGCTAAAGTTTTGAAGCATGATAAGAAAGTCAGACAGCCTGGTGAGCCGCTCTACTCAACGCTGGAGTTTGACAATAGTGGAAATGTGCAGCCGCTGAGTTTTATTCTCAGCGCAGTTGGCTGCGATATCAGCGGAGTCACCTTCGAGATCAATAACTACAAAAAAGTAACGCTGCCCACAGACTTAAAGCAAGGTCAGATACTCAAGTACACAGGTAGCAAACAGGCGACACTCTACGATGCCAACTGGCATGTGCTCGGCGAATTTCCCGTTGACCCTGCAGATTTTGAGATTACTGAAGGTGCAAATACCATCAATCTGGACTGCTCTTTCGACAACGCCAGCAAAGAACCATTTGTCAGGCTGGAGGTAAGAACCCAGGGAGAAAAAATGTCAGTTGCTTTGAAAAAATAGCCTACATTTCGGTTTACTTTTCCAGGTATTTTCTGAATGCCCCCCATTCCCTGTTTTTCAGATAATGCATATTCCTTTCCATATCAAAAGCCTCTCTCTCAAAACTGATCTGCCGGTAGGCTTCATAATGGCTCAGTCCCTTCAACCGCCCCCTGACGTATTCCAGCAAATACAGCACATAAAACGGCAGCACCAGCAACTCCGCCTGCTGCCGCAGGTGAATTTTCTCATGATTAACCAAAACGGGATCATACATATCCGATCGCCTGCGCACAAAGACGAAGGGATAGAGCGTAATTGCCCGGGCAAAACCACCGGTAATGATTTTGGTAAGAAAAGCAGCAGGTACAAACATAGCAGTATCCATAACATGAGCATTTGCCCTGGAGTTGCCTCAAACAAAAAAACAGCGACATTTGATGCCGCTGCTTTCACCTTTGCTTATGATTATCTACACAAATTTTTAGTCGCTCTGAGGCTGGAGAATGAACTGCTCATCCTCATCGGTGAGGATCATTCTACCCTCTCCATCCAGCCTTACTGCCCAGTCATCATGAAGTTCGTAAAGATCTTCTCCCAGGCTTTCGTTTTCTCCGGCCAGAGCCGGTATATCAATGTTCAGTTCGGTATTGCTGTCTCTGAGCTGCCAGTCGCCCGAGGCTATGAGCTGCCCGCTTCTTTTCAGGTGGAACTCCCCGTTTTGATCAAACTGCAGCGTAATATCGCGGAAAGAGGAGGTTTCATTCTCGTTACCATCGGTATACCTGAAGACTGACCACTCACCAGTAATTCGGCTTATTTCTGCAGGCGTATCATTTCCAGCAGGGTCGGTTAGTACCTCGTCAGCTTCCTCGCAGGCCAGCAGCGACCAACTCAACAAAACTGCCAGCAGTGGATATTTGCAAATCATTGCTTTCTGGATTTTAATTTTTGTACTATTTAAACATTCCGAACTTCAGACCGAAAGAAGCGGTGAGGCCACTGATATCTGCTGCATCATAGGTACGGTAGTCTACACCTCCGGGAACCAGCCGGTAAGTAAGGCCAGCGTTGAGGCGGATATGCTTAGCTACATTGACCTCCAGCATGGCGCCCGGCTCTACGAAGAAGAAGTTATCTTCACTCAGCATATCATTGTTGTAATTGGGTGAATTTTCTTTCCAGTCCATCTGGATTTCACCGGCACCTATGGCCAGGGGAAAGGTAAAGTGAAAAAGTTTAGAAGGAGAAAGGGTGTATTCCAGCAAAAGGCCACCCAGTTGAACATCCATGTACATATCCTGGTCTGTTTCTACGGAAGGGGTGAATTCATTGAAAGAGAAGCTGTACATACCACCCACGGTAAACTGCTGAGCGAAAGTGATACCTCCCTTGAAGGCCGCAAATCCGGCAGTCTCACCGGCTACCGGACCCACCTGCAGGCCGGGACTTATATAGAAGCCTATTTCAGGAGTGTTTTCAAAAAGTGTCTGTGAATCGTTTTGGGCGAAAACCAGGCTTGATGCAAAAACCAACACTACAGCAAAGGCAATCTTAATTTGATTCATGGGATTATAAATTAAAGTAATATTATTTTATTTAATAGTAATGCTATCATATACGCTAAGCTTATTTTGAGGTTGCTTACCGCAGAAAAAAATTTGCATTTT
>CAZFFW010000190.1:0-11121 GCA_964518125.1 uncultured Porifericola sp. | reverse complement strand
GGATCTGGTGCATTCGTCCGGTTTTAGGTTTTATTTCCACCAGTGAGTAGCGTGAACTTGGGTGTTTACCGGAGGGAACGGCTATTTCTGCTCTCTGCAGGGTGCGATAGGCCGTAAAAGCCTCCTGCAGCTTTCCGTTGTCTTTCCTGAGCGGGTAGTTAATCTCACCCTGATCTTCTGTATATCCCCTGACAATGGCATGGTAAGTTTTATCCATAGCTCCTGTAGCAAACTGGCTTTGCAGCTGACGCGAGCTTTCTTCCTCCAAAGCGAAAAGCAGTACGCCTCCCGTTTTACGATCCAGACGGTGTACCGGAAATACATGCTGCCCCAGTTGATCCCGTACCAGCTGCAGGGCAAATTCACTGGCATCCCGGGCGATGGAGGATCGGTGCACCAGCAGGCCATGGGGCTTGTTGATCGCGACTAATTGCTGATCCCTGTATATGATCTCAAGCATTCTGTGCCTTTTCTTCTGCTGATTTTATCAGCTGCTCACTTACATTTTGGATAAATTCCCAGGCAGCGCGCACATGCTTTTCCTCTACATAAGCCTGCCCGATGACAATACGCAGCAGTATTTTTCCTGCAAGGCGGGTATGGGTAAGGTAGACTTTACCCGAAGCGTTGAGAGCATCCATCAGTTGCTGGTTGAGTTGCTCCAGTTGGGTATCATCCAGCCGGTCAGATGTAAGTCTGAAGCCCAGCAGGTTCATCCGGTGCACAAGCAGCTTAAAATTGGGGTGCCCTTCCATTTCTGCAGCCAACAGTTCTGCCAGCCTGATGTGTTCAGCTATCTTTTGCTGCAGGCCTTCAATGCCGAAGCTTCTGAGCACAAACCACAGCTTCAAGGCTCTGAAGCGCCTGCCCAGGGGAATTCCCCAGTCGCGGTAGTCATTGACCTGGCCGTGGGTTTTGGTTTTAAGATATTCCGGCAAAATGGAAAAGGTCCTGACCAGGGCTTCCGCATCCTGTACAAAATAGGCAGTACAGTCAAAATTAGTCATCAGCCATTTGTGGGGATTAAAGACAAAGCTATCCACATCGCGGATACCCTCTAGATAATGCTGGTATTCGGGCAAAATAAAAGCTGAGCCAGCATAAGCAGCATCAACATGGAGCCAGATGCCATATTCCTTACAGACTGCCGCTATTTCTGCCAACGGATCAAAAGCCAGGGTGCCGGTGGTCCCTAAAGCTGCCACCACACACATTGGCAGATACCCATTCTTCAAATCTTCCTGTATGGCCTTTCGCAACACCTCCACCTGCATAGCCTGCTGATCATCTACGGCTATCTTGACCAGGTTCTCCCTGCCCAGGCCCATGATCTTCACATCTTTCTCCACAGACGAATGGGTTTCGGTAGAGCAGTAGACCCTCATACGGGGCTGCTGATGCAGACCTTTTTCGTTTACTGTGAAATTTGTCTTTTTCTCCCTGGCGGTGATCAGTGCACAAAGCGTTGCCGTAGAGGCAGTATCCTGTATGACACCGGTAAAATTTTCCGGAAGCGACAGCATCTTTCCCAGCCATTTCATGACCATCTCTTCCAGCTCTGCTGCAGCGGGAGATGTTTCCCAGATCATACACTGAGCACCCAGCGCCGACGTCAGCATTTCTCCTAGTATGGAGGGAAAACTGCTGTTAGCCGGGAAATAGGCATAAAAATTCGGATGTTGCCAGTGGGTGATTCCGGGCATGATGACCTGGTTGAAATCATCAAGTATATGGTCAAAGGACTCACCTTTTTGGGGCGCCTCCTCCGGCAACTGCCGAAGTATCTCATCTGGCTTTACCTGCGACTTGACCGGATATTTTTCTATCTGCTGATAATAATCGGCCATCCAGTCCACCAGCTGATGG
Source organism: uncultured Porifericola sp. (assembly GCA_964518125.1). Lineage (GTDB taxonomy): Bacteria > Bacteroidota > Bacteroidia > Cytophagales > Cyclobacteriaceae > Catalinimonas. Next base: position 9,255 of record CAZFFW010000190.1, on the reverse strand, counting down.
GCATATTTTCTAAACTCTTCGGGATCCTGCATAGTGATCAATGAACACGCATGATAATTTTCCGGCAATTTAACCCCCTGCTCCTAACAAAAAAAATCACCGCAGTATGAATGCTGCGGTGATTTTGGTCAACTGAAATTAACAACTGAAGATCAGGGACTTACCCAACTGATACTGAACTGGGCAAAAAGAGGGTTACCAATATTATTTTCAAACAGGTAGGGGTCTTCACCAAAAAGGCTTCGGAAGAAATCTCCGTCATCTACGTTATACTCCCAGTTGTAGCGCAAACCTCCCTGCACCGAAAGCCAGATGGTTCGGGTAACTGCACGATCCAGGATGGCCCGAAACCGCAGTTCAGACCTTCTCAGTTCTGGATGGAGTACCTCCCCGTACTCTTCTCCGGCCAGCGCGTTCAAACGGTAGGTATTCCCCTGAAAGTTGTGCCCGACGGACAATATGGTTTTTTTGTTGAAGTTATGCTTGATGTTCAGGCGGGAAGGCAGCAAAGCGTCAATCCCCCATTTTCCGTCAGCGGAAGCATACTGGTAATAAAACACGGGCAGGTAATTCAAGGCGCCTCCCAGGTAGGTCCGGGATACGCCCAAACCCCACATTTTTCTTTCGTTGGGTTTCCATCCGTAAATCGCTGCAGCGAAAAAACGGGTGTAAGCAAGCGCCTGCATATCAGAGAAAGTATAGTCTCCGTTGAGCGTGAAACCTCCCTGCAAAATAAGAAAGTTCTGCATACTCAGCGGCTTGAATATCACCGTAGAAAGACTGGTACTGGTCAGGCCGTTTTCATTCAGCGTACTTACAAAAGGCAGCTCAACCTCAGGGCTAACTTCTCCAATATCATAAAATGTACGGAGATAATTCATTTGCAGTGCCACCGTAATATTGTTTTTGGAAATGACAGGGTACTGTACGTCAATGCGAAATTCACTGGTGCGATTTACCTGATAATCGGTCTCCGGTGCATTTAATGCAGGATATTCCAGATACGTTCCAGCATTCAGGTCATAAGGTCCCTGAATGTCATAACCAAAAGAAACCAACTGCTGCGGTCCACCACCCAGGATACGCGACGAGCAGAATGCCTTCACTTGCTCGGCGGGGACTAAAGAACTGAAGTCAAAGTCATCCCCTCCAAAATCATCATCATCTTCATCCTGGGCTAATACAGGAAGTGCCACTACAGCGATGAGCAGCAGTATGCTGAGGTATTTGTACATAGTTTCAGGATTATTTGGTTTTCATGCGGACCCAAACGTCGGTTCTGCCAACTATGCCAAAAGGATCCAGTGAGCCGCGTACTTCAAGTTTATCTTCTCCACTCATTTCAATGGAGCAGTAGTACAGATTACCCGATTTAGGATCGTAGATAGTACCGTCCGTCCACTCATCATCCTCAAATACAAAATCCTTAAGGTTCACCATTTTGAGGATAGGATCACCGTTGGGATCTTTTTTGGGATTGCCGGTCTCGTCATTGGGTTCCTTGAGCCACACGACTCTCCCGAAATACTTTTCACTTTCTTTCTGCTTGTAGATCTGGATGTAAGAGGTCCCTTCGCTGGGCATCCAGATTCCGATGATATCATCCGCTTTCTGTGCGGTAGCTGAACTGCCAAGAGCAATAAAGAAGGTAAAAGCCAGTAATAAAGTAAGTCTATTCATAAGTAGGGTTTTACTTTCAATATTAGTAAATCAACTCCATAAATGTTATACTTTTTTAAAAATTTATTAAACAGGGATTTATTTAATGTATATAAATCAGAAAATAAAAAAACAGGAGCAACTGATACCCCTGTCTTTATTGATGTAAATCAAACGCAAATTCTTATTTACCCCCTATGCTCTCTTCCCGGGCAAGATACATATGGAGAATTTCCCTGATTTTATTGCGGGCAAGTTTACTGTCATAGTTTTCTAATTTGGACATCTCTTCCCCCAAAGGAAACAAATGCATAAACATGGGTTTGCCATCCACTTTGGGATGTAGTACCAGAGCTTCTTTTTTGGCAAATACTTCCTGCCAGACTGCCCTTACGTCAGCCCAGAAATAGTGGTGCTGCGCCCACCATTCCTGCGCGAGCTGGCACTGGGCATCGTCTACTTTTTTATACACATTCATGCCTTTTTCGTAGGCCCGTATCCTCTCCCGCCCTGCTTTGCGGGATATTTTTACATTATCCTGCTCGTGGCGGTGACCTTCGGCGGTAATTTCATGATGATTGGTACGTTGCATCACATTGTAGTCATCGCGCTTGGTATATTCACGACGGGGGAGCGGCGCATCTGTGGTACTTTCCCAGTAATGACGCCCATCGGAATGAACCCAAGTGGCTGATCCTTCATAGCGAGGTGCATCGCTGACTTCATAGACTTTCTGCGTCCATTGTCCTTTAACTGTAGCTTCATCCAGCTCCCGGTAATTCCAGCGGTGATCTCCGGCAAAGGCGTAAATGTCTGTATTTTCAAACTGCCAGTCCTGACGCCAGTGCTTGACGATACTTTTTTGGTCTCCATGGCCAACTATGAGCAGATGCTGCAGGGATACAAAATCCTCTTCGTCAGCGATAGGCACTATCCACTCCAGCCCGCTGGAATAGTAATTTTCTTTAAAAACATAATTTGGATCAGGCGAAAAAGTCTCGGCAAACTGGAAGCTTACTTCGTAGCAGCCGCAAAAATCCAGAATGGAGGCACGATCCTGAGATTGCTGCGCTAAACTATCATCCATGATAAAGGCCAGGATGAGAACAAATGTTAATGCTTTCATGAGCAGAAAATTAAAATGGATATTGAAACAGTTTCATGGTTCAGGTATACTTCTCATAGCCTGCTCTGCAAGCTGATCAGCATTCAGAAGGCACAGAATTTATTTAGACTAAGTTTAAATAATTATTCAAAAATATATACGATAGTAATACTATGCAATACTTCTGAGCAGGATTACACAAAAAACTGACAGTAATTTTAATTTCCCGGAACTGGTTTCAGGACCGGGGAGGAATGGGCGACGACTTTTTAGTATTTTCTTCCGCATATCGTGCATGATCATAAGGCTGCAGGTCAAGCGTCTGCCCGGATTGATAGTATTCCTTCCAGTAGTTCCAGAAATCAGCTTCAAAAATATCCCCGTGGACATTTGAAAAAAGCTTGAAAAGAGGCCCTTTGGGGATCAGAAAGCTGACGAACTCCTCGGGAAAGACATCATTTTCACCAACCGAAAACCAGGGCTCCGCACTCATCAGTTCGTCTTCGTAGCGGGCCTGCGGTATTTTACGAAAGTTACAGTCCTGCAACCGGCATACTTCGTCATAATCATAAAATACTACCTTCAACTCTGCCGTAACCCCAAAATTTTTGATCAGCATATCGCCAGGAAAAATATTGATCATCGCCATTTCCTTGATGGCGCGACCATAATCAAGCGTCGCTGCCTCTTTATCTGCCTGATCAGCTTCCTGCAAAAACAGGTTTAGCGGGCGCATTTTCCTTTCTATCATCACATGTTTGAGGATAATGTAATCTCCTCTTTCCATCATAGACTCCTGGCATGAGTGCCTGATATCTTGCAGAAGGGCATCGTCAAAAGTATTCAGCGGTAGTACCAGGTATTCGTAGAGTTGCACATCGGCCAGCCTGCCTGCCCGGTCATGGCGCGCGACAAAATCGTATTTGCTGAGTACCTGTTCTTTACGGATGCTCTTGGGCGGACGCACATGGTCTCTTACCAGTTTGAACACCAGTGGATAATCGGGCAGGCTGAACACCAGCATCACCATACCGGGAATACCGGGAGCATAGTCAAATCTATCATGGCTTTTCTTAAGGTGAAATTTGAGCTTCTGTAGCATACGGTGCCTGCCTGCGTCCAGGTAGCCGAGGTTGATAATGAGCTGTTCTTCTGTTTTAGAGGGCATAAGTTGCAGCAGAAAATCAATCATACCCCAGGGATCACTGCTTTGGGTAAGCAGGTATGAACGCGAAAAGGTAAATATTCTTTTGATTTCCTTCTCACCGCACAGCAGGGCGTCCGCCACGATTCCTTCTTTCGGATTGATAAAAGCGATCGCAAAAGCCAGTTCTCTCTCCTGCGTTTGGATTTTCCCCAGCAGGTAGGCATGCTGGTTGCGGTAGAAAAGCCTGGGCAAAACAGTCATGGCTACACTTTCACTACCAGCGGCGGCCTCTCTGATACGGTTTTCCAGAAAAGCAGCGTTTCCTCTCTGATAAAGGACATCCTCTCCGGTAAATATGTGCTCAAACAGCTTTTCCAGTAATGACGGAATAGGCTGATGCGCTAAATCAAGCAATTCTGTACTATTGCTTCTGCCAAAAGAATACTCCCGGGTTGTGTAGACCTGGGCGAAATCCATGTTCCGGTACAAAATTTTTCTCAGAAGGGCATCCACAAAACCATAGGCCAGTATACTATTGGTTTTGTCGGCATAGCCGGACAAAAAATGGTCCAGCATGTGGGTGAGCACATGGGCCTCATCACGAGGCAGAGCGTCCTGCAGGATAAGGTCCTGGTAAGTCTTTTCTACGCGCTCTTTGTGCAGTGCGATTCGCTGCACATTGGCGGTGCGCTGACCGTCCCAGTCTCTTTCCCGGAAGCGATCAGCAGCGGTCATTGCCATGACTTCAAACGCTTGTAGAAAACTTTGAAAATGCCGGGCAATGATCTGGCAGGTTCTGGAAATATCTTCGCTCATCAAAATGCTTTTTGTCGGTAAACACTTACTGGTGCTTGGAAAACTGTTGCTTTTCAGTTTTACAGCAAGCTAGTCAAAATGTGCAGCTAAAGTAAGACTATGACCGGACAAAAGACAAAAGCAGCCCCTGGAGGAAGCTGCTTTGCCGCAGAGGAGGAAAAAGTTTAAAAAATCCCATACGTTAGTTAAAAAAATAGTTTCCTCTGCTTCTTCAAAGGTAATCAGAGAATGTTAAGTCATCGTGAAGCTGCCATTATGCTAATGTTATGCTTTACAGACGGAAGTTCCGGATCTGATAAGTGAAGGTCAGCATGGCGTAGCGCTGCAGTATCTGCGTCTGCACATCCTCCACAAAGGTCTCCCCTACGGTTCGGCTGATGCTGTTGTTCTGGTTGAGCAGGTCAAATACCGTTACTTTAATTTCACCAAGCTGATCTTTGAAAAGCTTTTTCCCCATACTGATATTGACCAGCCAGAATCCCTGGTTAAATTCATCTGCCAGTCCGCTGAATAGCTGGTGACTGGCGTCAGTTTCCACGAAAAGGCCTTTTTCGGTACGGGCATGCAGCCTTAGTTCCGAAGTTTGAGTGAAAAAGTTATTTCCCAGTTCCTGCCGGATACTATTGCTCACCAGGTTATAATTGGAACGTGAGGAAATGGTAAAGTCAACCATAGGGCTGATATTACTGCTCAGCACCAGCCCGGCTCCCAGCGAAGTATTATCCGTAAAGTTCATCTGTCCGTTGAGCATGGAAGGTGTACGGTTATAAGTGACAGAAGTATTAAAGTTCAGGTTGCTTTTGAGGATTTCCAGCGGTAGTCCGTAGCTCATGAATGAACGTAGCGACCAGCTGTTGTCAAAATTATCCGGTCTGACAAGTTGCGCACCTCTAGGCAAGCGGATACCACCCTCCAGCAAGGTATCGCGTTGGGCCACGATGGTATTACTACCCACATAATCAGTGGTATAGCTTCCACCGAGCAGCAGGAAGAATACAGTGGCCCTTTCGGCATTGGTAGACCCAAAACGTGCAAAAAGATTATGCTGGTACTGTTGGTCCAGCGCAGGATTTCCCTGCCTCAGCTGCAAAGGGTTACTGTTATCCAGTACTGCCTGCAGGTCGCCAACTTCGGGAACACTGGTGCTGGTGCGGTAGAAAACCCGAAGATTTTTTCCCTGGTCAAAGCGGTACTGCATCATGGCAAAGGGCAGCAGGTTATGGAAGCTACGGCTGATTGGTGCATCAGCCGGGAAAAACTGTTGATTCTGCAGTTCTGCCACTTCGTAGTTTACGCGGGCCATCATGTTAAATTTACCCGCGTTATAACGCAGGCCTGTGCCGGCAGCATTGGTAAGGTAGGTAGTCTGGAAATTGTTGGAAAGTGTAGAATCCAGCAGGGAATATGTCTGGCTGTTTTCCTCAAAACGAAAAGTGCTACGGTCAGCATCGCTTACGCGGTACGATGATTCCACATTGAACTGTAGCTGAAATTTATCTCCCAGTGGTTCAGTATAACTGATGTTGGCAGCTAGACTGTTGTTGTGGGTCAGCAGGTCGGCCTGCTGGTTCAGCGTATCCGTCAGCAGCCCTCCTCTCGCCTGAAAGGCATTGTAGGCCATCAGACTATTGGCGCCATTCTGCTCGTTCATCTGTGTGTTCAACCTTAGGGAAAACGTCCGGCCTCTTTTCTCAAAGCTGCGCCGGTAGAGCAGACTGTTGGAGAAATTAAGGGCCCGCAGGTCAGTATTCAATGTGTTGGTACTGCCATTGACGAAAGTCCCGCCCTGTTGAAAGTTATTTCCTTCAGAGAATTGGTCTCCCCGGTTCTGCTGCCAGCTGAGGCCAGGTTGCAGAACGATTGAGTTTTGCTTATTGATCTGGTACTCCAGGCGCATATTCATGCGATGGTTGGTATTGTCAGTGTATACCTGTTCCCTTTCATTGTAAAACAGGCTGCTATCCGCTGTCAGAAAAGTCTCCCGGTTCAGCCGCTGTTCGGCGCTGTTGTTTGAATTATTGAAAAAATAGCTGCCACTTAACTGTAACTTCTCCCCTATCTTGTCACTATAATTGATGCCGATAGCATTGGTGAGAATAATGCCATTCTGCTGCCCTACCATAAAGTCGCTGGCATTGGCTCCACCTCCACCCCGGCCGAAGCCGCCCCTGGGCCCTCCGCCTCCACCACTTCTCTGACCGCCTCTTCGCTGGCCTCCACCCTGTCCAGAACTACCCAATACGCCCAGCAGATCCTCCGAAGCAAAATTCTGTATGTTGATATTATTGGATTGACCGATGACTGAAAGACGCTTATCACCCTTGAAGAGGTTCATATTTCCCCCGGCATGGTATCTATCTTCCAGACCGTAACCGGCATATACTTTACCAAATTCTCCGGTTCGCTTATCTGAGCGGGTGATGATGTTGATCGTTTTGATAGACTGTCCGTCATCAAATCCTGTAAACTGCGACTGATCGCTCTGCCGGTCAAATACCTGGATTTTGTCAATAACTTCTGCCGGAAGATTTTTAAGCGCAGTGGCCGGGTCATTCCCAAAAAAGCGCTGACCATCTACCAGCACTTCCTGTACATTTTCACCCTGCGCCTGCACCTGACCGTTCTGCACCACGATACCGGGCATTTTTCTGATTAAGTCTTCAGCATTGGCATCGGGCTGGGTTTTGTAGGCCTGGGAGTTGAATTCTGTTGTGTCTCCTTTCTGCTCAGCCCGGGGAAGTTTATCCCTTACTTCTACTTCATTCAGTAACTGATCATCTGAGCTAAGGCTGATCTGTCCCAGTCGGAGATTGTCCTGCAGGTCAATCTGCTTTTCCAGGGATGTATAGCCGATATAACTGATTTTCAGGAAGTACTGTCCTTTTTTCAGGCCGGTAAAACGAAAAAAGCCCCGTTCACTGGTAGTGCTGAGCTGTTGTGCAGAATCAGCCAATTGGATAAGCTGTACATTAGCGCCGGGGAGAGGACTTTGGTCTTCAGCATCCAGAAGTACACCGCCCAGGAAGAGTTCCTGTGCGGAAGCTGACAGGCTGGTCAGCGAAAGGCAAAGGCAAAATAGCCAGTACGTTTTTTTCATGAGGTTTACTAAGGTTTGACCTTAGATACCGGCTGTACGAACAGGTTTAACTTACCCTGAAATAATTTTTACAATAATACTAATCGCTTTAATGAAATGGTAAAAACTAGCGGATCGGGAAGAGTGTTAGCTGCTCTATTTCCCGGGCTTCAAACTGCAGCAGCCACTGCTTACGGCTGGGGCTACCGGCATAACCCCTCAGTTTGCCGTCTTTACCCAATATCCGGTGACAGGGAATGAGTACAAGTATTGGGTTGGTAGCCAGGGCACGCGCTACCGCCCTGGTCTGCCGGATATCTCCTAGGCTAAGTGCCATTTGTTGATAGCTCATGGTTTTTCCGGCAGGAATCTTCAGGGCCTGCTCCCATACTTTTCGCTGAAACTGGCTTCCCTTTCGTACCAGGCGGTAGATATCCTCCGTAGGCTCACGCCTGAAATAAGCCTGCAGCTGCTTTACGACATAAGCAGTAATTTCGTTGGGGTTTGCATCAGCATCGGGATCAGCTTCCAGAAAACTGATCTGACGCAGAGAGTTTACAGAGGCTGAAATCCTGAGCCATCCGACAGGAGAAAGAAAGAACTGGTAAAACATCATTGGCTAATTTTAACTGAATCTATCATAAATGCTGATGGATAACCAGCCCATTGGCCACTTCCCTTGAAAGTTACAGTTTTGCCTTTATTACATGAAAGATCATGTGGCTTTGGTTTCCACGTAAATAAACTTTATTACGGTTGATTTAACAGAATGTATGAAGATGTTAAAAGTCATTCTTGTCTCCGGTACGGTGGCGATACAATCGCCTTTCTCGCCCATCCTCTTCACAGAAAAGGATGATGAATAGCTTACGAAATCAACCGTAATATTCTTTAAGGATCTAAAAAAAAAAGATCAACAGGCATAGGGTTGGTAGAACCGCTGCTGATCCTTCGCTTCCCGGGACAAGCAGCGACGCGCTATCTTCTGATCAGTCCGGAGGGGAAACTAACCACACTTTCGTTGCCGTCTAGGCCTACGGCAGCCACGCCAAAGTAGAAATTATCTATGACCACATTTTCCAGCGTAAACTCATTTACTTTTCCCACATAGCGGGAATACTGCCAGGTAGGTGAAGTAGTGTCCCGCCAGTAGATTTTATAACCGGCCAGGTTCGGCTCCTCAGACATTTGCCAACTGAGCGTAGTGGAGGGCTGTACGGCTCCGCCGATGAGCACACTATCGGGAGCGCCTGGCGCCCAAGCCAGTCCGGCCAGGCTGATAGCATTGACAGCGGTAAGTTTCTGAGCATAGTCAAAGTTGACGCCTTCAATGACGTCGCCATAGGCTATGCCATTTTCCATACGGATATCCTGGTGCTGCCGCACGTAATTTTCATGCGCTTCCATGATTCTTACCCCGGCAAATCCCAGGTCATTGAAAGGCCGGTGGTG
>CAZFFW010000189.1:0-11128 GCA_964518125.1 uncultured Porifericola sp. | reverse complement strand
CTGCGACTCGGCTACCCGCTGCTGAAACTGCAGCCCTTCCTCAAACTTAAGGGCCCGTAGCGAATGTGATAGCTGGTCTTCAAACATGATATTTCCCTCCACTGTCATTTTGCCTATGCCCTGGCCATCCCAGTAGCTGTTATAGCCAAATTCATATTTCCGCCCTTTATCCAGAAAGTATTTGGAGGTATTGCCGCACCATTCCTGTGAGGTGTTGGTCAGCTTATACAAGGTAGAAGGCTGCTCCCTTTTGTAAAAAATACTGGTGAGGTAGTGATAAGGATAATTATCGGTAGGAATGCGGCAAAACTTGTTGACCTTCATTACATCAAAGAGGTCATTGCGCTGATAGTCATCAGTCTTGACCTTGAACTCCTCATTAAAAGTCTCTTTCACCAGGATGAAGACATATTCAAAATCACGGGGCTTGCCATATACTACCCGTTGGGCATCGTACTTGGCTACTTCGGCTACTCCCTGGTCCCACTGGGCATCCATGGCCCACTGCTGGTTGAAGTACTCGGAAGCACTCACCGGGCCCTGGGCGTTACTGCCGGTACAGGCATATAGCCCGCTCATAGCTGCCAGAAAAAGCAGCGTCATCATATAAGTATTTTTGTCAGGCATCGGTTTCATGAATTTATGAGGTCTTCTAACGTTTTTGCGAAAAGCTGTTTATCCTGTTCACTGTACAGAACCATACGGATATGCTCTACAACAGTTAGTGTATCTGCTTCATCCCGGAGGGTCTGCAGGATCACGCGGGCTGCCTGCTGTATCGGATAGCCAAAGATACCGGTAGAAATAGCGGGAAAAGCAACAGAGCCGATCTGATGGTTTTCTGCCAGGCGCAGCGCGTTCCGGTAGCAGTTGGCCAGCAACTGATCTTCCGGTTTATCACGCCCGTACACTGGCCCGAGGCAATGGATGACCCAGTCATTGGGCAGTTGGAAGGCTTCAGTGATCACTGCCTCACCGGGCGCTATGGGTGCCAGGGGACGACATACTTTTTCCAGCTCAGGACCGGCTGCCCGGTGGATAGCCCCGGCTACGCCTCCACCCGAACGCAACTCGGCATTGGCAGCATTGACTACCGCATCCATATCCTGCTGCCGGGTGATATCACCCTGCACGATTTCAACTTCTACGCCTGAAAATGAAGTTTTCATAGCTCCAAAGTTTTATTGATCCATGGTTTTCAGGTCTTCTTCCCGGTCAACATCGGTGAGTTCGGGCAGCAGAAAACAGCTTAGCTGCTGTCTCTTGATCTCGGCCACTGTTTCTTCAAGTACCTGCGCTGTGCTCCAGGGCTTATGCTGAAAGAGTTGGGGTATTGGCCTTTTCATGCCCAGCAGGTAATAACCTCCGTCAGTAGAAGGGCCTATCACTATGTCATGCTGCCTGAGTTCTTCAAAAGCCTGCTCAAGTATGGTACTGTTGAGTTGGTAACAGTCGCTGCCAATAATGCATACCTCTTGGTAGCCAGCCGCAAAACGCTCCTGAAAGGCAGTCAGCATTTTGTGGCCCAGATCACCCTCCGATTGAAGTGCCTTAAAATATAGGGCTTCGTTCCAGAGGTCGTTTTGTACGATTTCAGGGCTGTAGTACACAAACTTATCCATTGCCAGGGGTTGGGTTACCACCAGGGTTCGCTCCAGTAGTTTTTGATATACCTGCAGCGCTTTTACATCGCCGATGCTCTCCGCCAGGCGGGTCTTTACTTTACCTGTTTCAGGCTTTTTGACAAATATGATCAGTGCTGTATCAGTCATAGACGACCTCGTGTCCTTGATTTTTCCAGTTGGTAATGCCCCCTTCCAGGTTACGTACATTTTCATAGCCGGCCGATATCAGTTGCATACCTACCCGGTTGCTGCGCCCACCTACTGCACAATAGACTACAACCTGTGCATCTTTGGGAATATCCTGTACATCCTGCATCTGAAAAGTCTGGAAGTTGACAAAGCGTGAATTTTCCAGGTGGCCAGCCTCATATTCTTCCGGTGAGCGGGTATCCAGCAGGATAATTTCCTCATTATCCAGCAGCTTTTCCAGGTCGGCCGGCTGTATCAGGGGCACTTTATCAACCGCTTGTGCCGGGCTTTGTTCGGAACTAGCCTGAGCTGCGGCTACTGTCTCACCTTCAGTAGTATTTTCGCCTGAGGAGGAACAGCCCATGATCAGCGATAGACAGACGGCCATTGCCCACAAAGTGAATGATAAGGCGTGTGGTTTTTGATTCATCATATTAAACGGATTTATGGCTTCATGCTTCAAATTTACAGACAACTATTCAGAAGGCAATAGGGCTACTGCCCAGTCACGGTCAGGATCGCCGGGAGGCACGCCCAGGTCAACCTTGCCTGGTCCCTGTACCTCACTGACAGAGCCCTGCTGCAGGTCTCCGCCGCTGCGGGGATTGTACCACTGCACCCGGAAAGCCTCCTGTGTATCTCCCAGATCAAGGCGGGCGTTCATCGGGTCGGGCAGGTAGAGCGCATAGGCTTGCCCGGGGTTGGCCAGGCAGTAAGCACCCTCTGCTTCTACCAGTGCATCAGCGGGCTGCATCTCCCAGAAGGGCAGGTGCTGCCGGAAGAACTCAATAGCAAAACGCGTCTGATCCCACATATTGCTCCGGGTACGGAAGGTTTCGGTATTCAGGTCATCGTTGGGGTAGCGGTAGCCAAAGTACCACTCTGCTCCTCCGCCTCCGGCCATCAGGTTGCCCCACAGCGCTTCATGCCGTACAGTATCATGAGCAGGGTCAATGTCGTCCGGAAACACACCCTGGTAGTGAGGCCCGATCTCGTCCAGGTTCACTACCCACTGTTTGCCAGCCTCGCCGGAGGCCTGTACCCAATGTTTGGTTTCAGCATGTACATCGGCGGTAGGGTTTATCTGCAGCGAAGGGCCGTCCAGGTGCTCAAAGCCCAGCAGTGGTTCCAGGATATCATATCGGGGCTGGCGGCCGGCATGGGTATGCAGTACGACAAAGTTCTGGTAAGGGTCCGTCTGCTTCATATAAGTGAACATAGCCTTACGCTGCTCATCAGTCTGGGCTTCCGGGGTAAAGTTGGCATAGCCATTTTCTTCGCCCATATTCCAGGTCACCGCCAGGTGGTGCGCAAAGCGGGCGATCAGCTCCCGATAGTAGAGTTTGCGTTCTGTACCCAGGTCCCCATTATCCAGCAGTAGTTCGTTCTCCGTTTCCTGTGTCACAACATGCAGCATGACTCCCAGGCTGTCGGCATGCGAAAAAACTTTATCCCACTGGGCCAGTTTGCTGCAGTCAAAGCGGAAGCGTTCATCATAGCCGGTATAGGGCCATACGTCTTTGCCGTCACCACCAATATTAAGGGTCAGGAAGTAGATAGAATTCATGCCTTTGCTGTCCAGGTAATTGAGCGCACCGATGAGGCCCTTACCTTTACCACCCTGCCAGCTGGGGTCACCCTCGTGCCAGTCCTGTACATGATCATCATAGCGATGCATCTCTTTGTCGGCAGCGGCTTCGCCTTCCCGCTGCTCTTCCTGTGCGCCAAAATAGGTGCCGTCAAAATCCCCGTAGGCGAGGAGGTTTTCAGGGCTGTCGGTGCCTCCCTTGAGAAAGTATTCACCACTCTCCGCAAACTGCAGGTAACGTTGTCCTATGTAGCGCAGCTTCCCTTTTGCCCGGAAGTCATCACTGCTTTTGTCCGAGGGAAAAACCTCAAAAGCGCCGCTGCTGCCATCAAAGGCAAGGGCTTCTCCCGCCTCCGGATCGTCAGAGACGGCTATACTGTCACCTTTGCGGAAGGAAACCTCATAACGCCATTCGCCGATCCTGTCAGGAGTGAAATTTACCTGCCATACATTACCGCTCTCGGCCCCGCTTTCGGCGGCATTGCCATCCGCAGCATAGAAGCCGGGCACCGCGTAGCGATGATCGCCCTGGCTGAAGGTAACCATCATCCGGTAGTGAAGGAAGGGATTGTCTTCTGCCTGCTCCGAAGTCTGGGGCCCTTCAAAGGACAGCGACATTGGGTGCCACTGTTGAAAGGCGCCTGCAGTTCCCTCCTCAGTTTCGGAAGGTGTCTGGCAGGCCTGAAAGAAAAGCAGGAGCAGGAGTATCAGGGTGTTTTGGGAAAGAGAGATTGGTTGTTGCATATAGGTTAACTGGTTTCTTATCCGGCAAAAATTAACCAAAATTAGTTGGATTCACCCCCTTAAGCTGCAAAAATCCTTTTCCTGCTGCTGTATGCCAGAGGATATTATCTATATTGCCGCCACAAAATATATTACCACTATCGATACTAACTACTGGTATTATGAAAGAAGATTTTAAACCTGGCGTTTTATACGGTGATGAACTGAAGCGTTTTTATCGTTATGCCAACGAAAAGGGATTTGCATTGCCTGCCGTCAATGTAACCGGAACCAACACCATCAATGCTGTCATGGAAACTGCCCGCGAGGTCAACTCTGCGGTGATCATACAATTTTCCAATTCAGGCGCGGCATTTGTCGCCGGTAAGGGACTCAGCAATGAGGGGCAACAGGCCTCTATCGCCGGCGCTATTTCCGGAGCCATACATATCCACACCCTGGCAGAAAAATACGGTGTGACAGTCATTCTCCATACCGACCATGCTGCACACAAGCTGCTACCCTGGATAGATGGCTTGCTGGATGAGGGAGAAAAGTATTACAAGGAGCACGGCCGCCCGCTGTTCAGCTCACATATGCTGGATCTTTCCGAAGAGCCTCTGGACAATAACATCTCCATCAGCAAGCAGTACTACAAGCGTATGTACGAGATCGGAATGTCTATTGAGATAGAACTGGGCGTAACCGGCGGTGAAGAGGATGGTGTGGACAATTCGGATGTGGATGCCTCCAAACTGTACACGCAGCCGGAAGAAGTAGCCTATGCGTACAAAGAGCTCTCCAAAATTGGCGATAATTTCACCATCGCGGCAGCTTTTGGGAATGTACACGGTGTGTACAAGCCGGGTAACGTAAAGCTTACGCCTACCATCCTGCGCGATTCCCAGGATTACATCGTAAAAGAATTTTCTACCGGGCCTAAGCCGGTTAACTTCGTCTTCCACGGAGGTTCCGGATCTACACAGGCTGAAATCCGTGAGGCTATCAGCTACGGTGTAGTGAAAATGAATATCGACACCGACCTGCAGTGGGCTTTCTGGGAAGGTATCAAAAACTACTACCAGTCCAAAGAGGCTTATCTGCAGGGACAGATCGGTAACCCTGAGGGTGAAGATGCTCCCAACAAGAAGTTTTATGACCCCCGCGTGTGGTTACGCAAGGGAGAAGAGACTTTTGTGAAACGACTGAAGCAGGCGTTTGAAGACCTGAATGCAGTCGGTTCTATGAGCTGATCTCGTGCTGTCATCCAAACCAGAAGCGCAGGCTATACGAGTCTGCGCTTTTTTATTCATTTTTACCCTGCTTATATTTATCTATTTTTCATAGGAAAAATTATTCATTTTTTAGCATTACCCCTTTATTCTGCTGCTCAGGGCTACAATCATAAAATCCTCATTGGAGAAAGGGGCTACCTTCTGCCGGAAAAATTGTTTATATTATTCTTTCTTTAAGAATTTTTTAATGCATTTTAATTTTTCCGCGTATGAATCTTCAAGACGAACTCATCAGAGCTGACCGTCGGCGTCAGCAAAGCGTATCCCGTAAGTTTTCTATCGCCGACCTGCAAACGGTCCTCAAAGAAGAAGTTGCGTCAGAACAGGCAGCACTTACTCGAATGGGACTATCCTCTAATGCATTGCTGACAAAAAAATACCACTGGCTGAAGCAGCATGAACTGAACGAACACTACCGGGGTGAGGTGTTTCACCGGGACGATGTGCGGCAGGTGTGTATGGACTACAGCATGCGTATGCTGCCGGCGCATCTCTACCGAGGGCCGCTGGACACGATGTTTGGGCCAAAAGTCAAGAATTTCCAGCGACAGCATCAACTGTGCGATGAGGAAGTGGAGGAAAACTTTTTCATCGTAGCCCCTCCCGAAGCATTTGAACTGGAAAAAAGACAGCGCCCCGTGCTGGACCTGGACCCGGTACTGCTGTACAAGGTCAACGATAACTTCTATAAGCTGGTACATCAGTGGGGAAGCGACCTCAATGTATTCCGCTATGTGGCTTCCTGGAAGCGCCGCGACCTGTGGAATATGACCCTGCACTGGTTCCTGATGACCTTTATGATCACCATGCTACTGATGGGCTTTTTTGCAGATAGCCTGGGCAATGCCGTTACTTTATCCCTGCTCATCTCCGGGCTTATCGGCTGGATGTATTACTCATCCTTCAGGGATAGCCCGGACGAAATGCGGCATCGCTTTACGCGTTATAACTGGGATCAGACATGGACGTATTGAAAAGAGTACTGCTACTTGCTTTTTATGTGGGTATCGTTGCCGTAGGGATTATGGGTTTTCTGGCCCTGCAATCTGTGCGTGACGCGCCGCGCCAACTGAAGGTGCCCCCGCCGGAAGTGCAGCAAACGGTAGCTGATACCCTTTCGCCGGAGCAGCTAGCAGATTGATATGGACAGGGGCAGGAAGCTGCCTCTTTTTTTTATGCCGGCAGGATGGGCCTGCCTTGCCGCTGGTATATTTCGCAGGCAATGAAAACAGCCAGGGCAGCATACTGTAACAGGGTAAGCGGCAGTACCTCCTCAAAGCCCTGCACCGAATAGCCTGCATAAGAAAAAAAGATAAGCCAGCTCCAGAGCAGCGGAAAGCGGTACGATGAGAAAACACTGAAAGCCAGCAAAGGCGCCACATACCAGGGATGTACAGTGGTAGCCAAGGCCAGGTAAATCAGCCACACCCACATGCCAGCGGCAGGAAGTACAGGCTTGCGCTCCAGTACAGCGTACAGCAGGATTGCCACAAAGGTGCTGACTGCCAGCCACCTGCCAGCACTGCCAATGATATTATATCCTTTCACGGCGTAGCCAATCTCCCGGACGACATAGTATATGCTGGCGTTGAATTCAAACTTCTGGAAGTACAGCCCCACACTCTGGCTCAGCCCTTCAATCAGTTCGGTACTCAGCAGCGGCAGGAACATCAGGGTAGAAAATAAGGCGGTCAGTAGATAGAAGTACAAAGCTTTTCGGTTTCCCAGCCGGCGCCAGTACAGCGGCAGCAGGATCAGCGGTAATAATTTGGTGCATACGGCCAGCGCAAAAAACAGCGCACTGAGCGGCAGCTGTTGTTTTTGCAGCAGGTAAAAGCTCATAAGCAGAAAAAAGATCATCAGTGCCTCAAAGTGCAGGTTTGCCGTCAGTTCCAGGAGGATCAATGGGTTGAGCGCGTAGAGCAGCAACCGGCGAGGCGCCAGCTGCATCTGCCTGAGCAAAAGGTATATCAGGTACAAGCTGCCCACTTCAGCCATCAGTAGCCATAAGCGGATAAAAACAGTACCCGCGTAGATATCGTTGGGAAAAAACCAGGCTGTCATGGCAAAGATTGCCTGATTGACGGGAGGATAAATGGTAAAGTATTCGGGGGAATTAAGCAGCCGCAAGAGATTTTCGTCTATACCAGTGAGCTTTGCCCCGATCCCCAGCTCCATGATCTCTACGGGCAGATAGGCAAAAGGGTCAATCCCCTGCACCAGTAATCTGCCGTCCCAGATGAAGCGGTAAACGTCGTCCGAGAGGTTGGGTACGGCCGGTAAAAGCGCCAGTCGCAGAAGTACCGCAAGTCCCATCAGCCACCAGAATACCTGAAGACTTTTTGATAGCCGGTAAATGCCCCAGTACGCAGCAAAGGCCAGTGTGTAAACCGACAGCAAAGCAATTGTCTGATAGCGGGCAAAAGCATAGGTGATCAGGAACACACTTACTGCCAGGATCACTGCCAGCAGGAAAAGCCCAATCGCTTGCTTAGGCATAACGGGCAGCGCTGAAGGAGTACAGGGCTACGGCTCCGAAGCCCACCGCCAGCATGGCATGGAACAGCAGCATTCCGTAGTCGGCGGTCTGGAAAGCGCCATAAATGCCAAAGCTGAAGTACAGCGCCAGCAGCAGCTCCACCCAGGTAAGAGGGTTCACTTTGGTATGCAGGTAGATGTTTTTGCTCCACTTCTTCTGCACGTCGGTCACGTTGAACTTGGGCGTACGCAAAAAGGGTGACTTAAAGCCCAGCAGCCCCTCGGCTACCGCCAGCGCATTGTGCAGCGAGAGCCCCATGGTGATGGTCAGGAAGAGCGGGTAGTGCTTCAGGAAGTAGCCAAGCTTGTGCTCTTTGACAATGCGGCTGGTAGCCACCCAGTAAAAGAAGCCAATGGAAAAGAAGCCGAGGATAAAGACCGCCCCCAGTTTGAAAAAGGCGTTCAGGTAAGGGTGCTGCTGCTTGATAAAGAGCAGGGGCACACTCAGTAAAGCACCTGCCAGCAGGAAGAGAAACACCGATGAGTTGAACAGGTGCATGACAGCATGCACACGGTTGATCCAGCTGAGCTTTCGCTGCGGATGTTGCGCAAAAATATGGCCCAGGTGCTTACGGGCGCATTCGGCAGCTCCCTTGTTCCAGCGAAACTGCTGCGATTTGATGGCCGGCATCAGGATAGGCAGTTCGGCCGGGGCTTCTACCTCTTCCAGGTAGGTAAACTCCCAGCCCCGCATCTGCGCCCGGTAGCTCAGGTCCAGGTCTTCGGTAAGGGTATCATCCGACCAGCCACCGGCATCTTCTATACAGCTTTTGCGCCATACGCCGCCGGTGCCATTAAAGTTAATGAAGCTGTGCGCATGACTTCTGCCGCCCTGCTCAATGGTAAAGTGTCCGTCCAGCCCAAAGGCCTGCAGGCGGGTAAGCAGCGAGTAGTCTTTATTTACGTGTCCCCAGCGGGTCTGCACCACACCGGTCTTCTCACTGGCATAAAAATGAGGGATGGTTTTCTGGAGAAAATCCGGGGCAGGCAGGAAGTCGGCATCAAAGATCGCGATAAAGTCTCCACTGGCACTTTCCAGTCCGTAGGCCAAAGCCCCGGCTTTAAAGCCAGTCCGCTCCGGCCTTCTGATATGCTGTATGTTAATGCCCTGCTGCTGAAAATGCGCTACCTGATCAGCGATCAGTTGTACCGTCTCGTCGGTAGAGTCATCCAGCACCTGTATCTCCAGCAGCGCTGCCGGATAGTCCAGGGCCGCTACCGCTTTGATGAGCCTTTCTACCACATAGCGTTCGTTATAGACAGGCAACTGAACCGTCACCGGAGGCCAGTGATCAGGCTCCGCAACGGGGTGCTCAGCTTTCTCTCCCAGGCGCCGCAGGTAGTGCCAGGTAAGGTGCAACTGCCCCAGGCTGAAGAGAAAAATGAATAAGAGGCAAAGTAAATATCCTATTACAATCAGGATTTCCATCATAAATGTGTCCTAGTCAATGCGTGCTGCTTGCTTATGTTATTCAACCCAAATACCGGCATGTGAGTTGCAAGCTCACGCCAAACGCTACTTATTTTGGCCGGCAGATGCAGTAGTCATGGCAAAAGAACAGCGCAGCTTTAGCGGTATCGGAAGATTGTCCAGATGATCTTATACCCTGCCAAAACAGTGCCTTTCAGCGTACCCGATACTTTAGAAACGCCCGTCCTCCTTTTGCGGTAGCGGACGGGTACTTCGGCGGTCTTCAGGCCC
Organism: uncultured Porifericola sp.; assembly: GCA_964518125.1. Taxonomy (GTDB): domain Bacteria; phylum Bacteroidota; class Bacteroidia; order Cytophagales; family Cyclobacteriaceae; genus Catalinimonas. Next base: position 1,468 of record CAZFFW010000189.1, on the reverse strand, counting down.
AGTTTGGCTGCCTTGAGCTGCATCTCTACCGTCCAGCCGTAGGTTTTGTCCTGCATATTGATCTGCTGCAAGGCATCAAAAGTCACTGCCCGGAAGGGCCCCAGGTCGGTAAAGCTGGCACCATACAATATGCTGAGCAGGCGCGTCGCCAGCCAGTTGCCAAACAGCTGCTGGGGTGTCATAGATCCGCGCTCCCGCTGGCCCAACGCCCGCGAGCCGATCACCAGGTCCGCATGACCGTCCAGTATCGGGGCCACTACCGCTGGCAGCTCTTCCGGATAGTCAGAATAGTCAGCATCCAGAAAGACGATGATATCCGGCTGTACGGCCTGACTGCTCACATGGGCTATACCCCTGAGGCAGGCGTAGCCATAGCCCTGCCGCGGCTCATCCAGCACCGTGACGCCGGTTTCCCGGGCCACTGCGGCAGTGCTGTCCTGCGAATTATTGTTGACCACCACGATCTCGCTCACCCAATCCCGGGGAATATCCTGCACTACTTTGGCGATAGAGTTTTGCTCATTAAAGGCAGGGATAATCACCTTGATATTTTTGTCCATGATAATCTTTAAATGTAGGCAACAGGCAGCGCAATGTGTGTCAAATACCTGACAATGATGGATTATCCATCAATTTTTATTAATTGCCCTGTTTCCTACTTCCTGTCCGAGTATACTGTTTGGCAGAGACGCAAATCTGATATAAATTGCCTGCAAAGGTATAATAGCCTGCCCCGAGATACTAAAGGGCAGGCTTTTTTTGTGGAAAAAAGGCCAAAATCCTTCCTGTTCTATTTAAATTTCGTCCTGATCGAAGTCCAAAGAGATGCTGAACGCTTTCGAAACGGTACCGACCTTTTCAAAAAGTATACCTTTGCGTCTGAAAACCCTTCGGCAGCAATTTCTCAAAAGTCCGTTTCCGGAATTAATATAAGCAGGTAAGGTAATCCGTATCTTTGCGGATAAGAATACGGTTAGGCTGTAGATGCAGGTTTGTAGGTCATGGGAAATCCATGTCCCGATAGGGATTATCGGTGGGTAGCTATCTGTGCCGTCAGGTACAGGATTTGATTACACCAAAACAGCCGTCCGTATCTGCCAGACCACATGGCGTACCTACGGCACGCAGATATGTGCTGGCGTAATTATTTCTACCCATATGATGTCCCTAGGGGACAAGGTTCCTGCAAGCAGAATTGGGAAATGATCTGAGATAATGGCAGACATAAGATAATTTTATACAACTGTCTATATCATTTCACATGGCGTACCTACGGCACGCAGATATGTGCTGGCGTAATTATTTCTACCCATATGATGTCCCTAGGGGACAAGGTTCCTGCAAGCAGAATTGGGAAATGATCTGAGATAATGGCAGACATAAGATAATTTTATACAACTGTCTATATCATTTCACATGGCGTACCTACGGCACGCAGATATGTGCTGGCGTAATTATTTCTACCCAT
>CAZFFW010000188.1:0-11130 GCA_964518125.1 uncultured Porifericola sp. | reverse complement strand
CTGCCTGCTGGCTTTCGTCCAGTTCGGCTTCCAGGGAGCGGATCATGCTGCGGGCAATAGATATTTCATGCATAGCTGTTACGGGCTTTTTCAAGTTCTGTCAAATGCTGCTCGGCCTGTTCTCTGAGAACCGAATCATGGTCTGCCAGCAGTGTTTTTGCCTCCTGGGCCAGTTCTTTCATTGTGCCCCATCGCCGCTGGTTTACCTCTCTGTTTTGAGTATCCAGCGGCAGTTGCCAGTAAGCTTCCAGCAGGTTGAGCAGGCTGGTGGCTCTTTCGTATGGATAATGTTTGGAATGTCTTACTGAAAGGGCTTCCTCAAAGTAAGCAACAGCTTTCTGCGTAGTATTTTGAAAATTTGAGTCTGGAAATTTCACCAAAGCATTGCCATAGTTATTGCAGACACAGCCGTATTCGTAGGGAAAATGCTCTTTGGTAAAATAGCCGAGCGCTTCCTGAAAAGACTTGCTGGCAATGGCATACAGCATGGCCTTTTTCTCTTTGGGCGCAGGCATCTCAGAGTAGATCAGCGCCAGGTGGTGATGGATATCAGCATACACATAAGGGGCTACCTCGCGGGAGAAAATTTTCAGCGCCTTCTGGTAGCTGTCAATAGCCTGCTGGTGGAAAGGCTGTCCCTTCTGGGCCCATCCGTAGAGCAACGTACCCTTGCGCATCCAGGCATCGCCCTGTAGTTCAGGTACTTCTTCCTGCTCAAAGAGGCGGATCGCCTGGTTGATACAGGCCAGTCCCTCGGAGAAATTATCTTTGAGTTGGGCCACCCAGGCGGCGTCCATACTGAGCATACCCAGTTCCAGGTGCTGCCCTGAATTTTCGTAATAAGTAAGGCTTTCTTTGAGCAGAACCGTGATTTCGGCCAGCTGAATTTTTGGGTAAGGGGGCTGCAGTTTTCTGAGCAAAATCTGAATCAGGCCGGACTGCAGCGCATAATGCGCCTGCTCGCTCAGCTTACGCTGCCAGGCTTGTCGTACCACTTCCTCTGCCTCATTCAGGTAGCCCATATCCAGGTAGAGATCAGACAACTGGCGGGTAGTAAAGGCGAAGTACTCATCATCTGGCGCAGCAGCGAGCGCTTCTCCGTATGTTTTGATCACAAAATCCAGGCTGAGTTCCTGCTGATGGCCCTGGTAGTGAAGTAGTACTGCCTGGTTGTGCAGGCGGCGGTAGTGGTCAAAATCAGATAGCTTGTGCCTTTCTGCTGTAAGCTGGTTTTGAAGACTGCTGGTATTACCCTGTTGTAACTGCTCGGCAATCATCAGGTCTTTCATAATCTGCTGGTAGTCCTGCAGGTAGTAGGCGGCTTTTTCGTATGCTCCCAATTGCAGAAATATCAGTCCCAGCAGGTTGGGCTGATTATAGGGCAGATGGTCGGTGATCAGGTAGGGAGGGATACTCTGTCGCCAGCCGATGGACAGGTGAATGGTCTGGTCATCTACTACCAAAACCGCTTTATCAGCATCCTGTGGCTGATCACTAAGCTTTACCAGTTCCTGCAGTCCGGTTTCCAGGAATACCGTCTTTTTTGCTTCTTCTAGTAATTCAGTTTTTACAAAGATTAAGATCATTCAGGTTCGTCTTTAGGTTACCTCTCGGATCCTTACCGGCATTTCGCCGGTACAGCTGAGCACAAATTTTGGCCTTGGCCAGTGAATTGTAGTCATTGATCCTTCTTTTAATAAATTTCAAAGGTGTCTCTAAAGAAACGAAGATGAGGTATACGACCCAGCGCCCCTTGCGGTAAGGGATCAATACTTTTACCTCGGTATCCAATAGCCAGCTTCCGTCGCTGAGCATTTGAAGATCATCTAAATTGCCCCTGTTATTCAGCATCAGTTTAAAAAATCAAAGTGCAACCTTTATTGCCTCCAGCTTCTCTACAAAGTCAAATCTCAGTGGCTTATCAGTATCTGCCAGATTATAGTCTATAAAGAAGTCATGAAGGCTGATTGTTCTGTCTCCCTGCAGGTTCTTTAGCTTGAGGAGACGAGAACTGGCCTTGGGATGTACTTTGATCAGTACCGGTGCCGGGGCGGGGGCAATCAGCAAATGCGGCCCGTTTTCTATAAAGGCTACGATTACCTGCTCCGTTTCCCTGAAATACTGCGCCACCAGCTCATTGCTGAGATATAGGTGCTGCGCCTGTAGTTTCAGGAGACACATAATTCATTTTTTACCAGCCCGATCACCTTATGCGCTGCTTCATGGGCTGTTTCGCTCATATGATCGTTCATGGCTGTATCATCTACCGCAATGAGGTAGACGGCAATATCTTCGGGAAAGTCTTCCCGCAGGATTTTTCGGGCATAAGAAAGTGCCTGATCCCACTTGAGGGCATGCAGGAATACCAGAGGATCGTCCTGCAGGGAGGCCTTAACTTTCTCGGCCGGCATACGAAAAACTGTGCCGGCAGGCTGTCCCGAGTTGATGACTGCATCTATGAGGATAATTTTTTCATAACCCCGCAACTGGAAAAGCACTTCAAAAGCGGAAGTACCCATATCCAGCACTTTTACTTTTTCCTCACCATCCATTTCCTTCATCAGCTGCTGCGCGGCATATACGCCCACCCCATCGTCGCTTCTGACAGGATTGCCGAAGCCCATAATGACCGTTTTCCTGGTAACGGATGCTGTGATATTTCCTTCTTCTGTCATTATCAATTTCTAATTTAAAAAAGGATCTGCCGAGTTTTAAAATCCCGGCAGATTCCAGATACTTTAAACTTTAAAGCTAGACAGTTCTTCCTCCGTCTTACCGTCATGGGCATGTACGGTACACACCATACAGGAGTCAAAAGAACGGGCTACCATGCCTACTTCTACCGGATCGTGCTCGTCTTCTATTTCAGTACCGGTGAGGGCAGCTTCTATCGGGCCCATATTGTCCTTATCGTCTCCCGGTCCGATGTTGAAAGTAGTCGGGGCTACCACCTGGTAATTTTTGATCAGGCCGTTTTCTATTTCAATCCAGTGTGCCAGGGCGCCGCGGGCTGCTTCAGTAGCGCCAAAGCCTTTGCCATCCTGTTCTTTGGGCTTGATGTAAAATTCACCATCCAGGTCAACCTGCGAGAGCCAGTCGTTGACCAGTGTGAAATACTTGGGCGCTTCATGCATTCTGGCCAGCACACGTACCAGTACGCTGGGTCCTTTTTCGCGGATGATATTGCGGAAAAGCGGGTCCTGTATCTGGTGTGCCTTGTTGGAAGGGTTGCCGTACATCACCGCACGGGCCAGCGGACCTACCTCTGCGGCATAGTCGCGGTAGCGAGGGGCCTTGGACCAGCTGTACTTGCCGTCAAACTTGGTTTTTTCCAGCACAGAAGAAGGTACTGGCTCAGGAATAGGCTCATCCCAGGGATGAGAAGCCTGGTAATCTTTGTACCAAGAATGCTTTACATGCTCCTTGATATTGAGGTGATCAAATGCCTCGTAATCTTCGCCATTGTAGAAGCCGCTTGGGCAGATGAGGGCATCGTTTCTTCCTTCAATGGTGGGCTTGTTGTACATATCCTTGTGAAGATAAGTACCATACGCCATAAAGCGTCCTACGCCCTGACCGAACTTATCCAGGCCAAATTCCAGGCCGGCGCGGATCATCAGGCCGAGGTCGCTGTTGCGCTGCGACTCGTTCTCTTCCACCCACTCCATGAGTTGGTCCCAGGTCTGAATCTGCATGTAGCGCTCAATGGAGCAGCCAAGCCATACGGATTCCAGCCAGTTCTGACGGTATTCGTTCAGAATGGCGTGGGCACGGGTAATATCTTTGAGCGTAGGGGCGCACATCACGCCACCGGGTACCATATAGCTGGAGTGAGGCCACTGACCACCAAATAAGGCATATACTTCTACCGGCTTAGCCGAAATGGCTACGCCCTTTTCAAAAGAAGTACCCACATAGGCAGCAAAACGGCGGGTCACTTCATCATAAAGCGGCTTGTTGGCAAATTTCTTATTGGCCATATCTGTAGCGAAAATGGCGTAGAACCAGCGGGGAATACTCTGAATGGTCTCGCAACACTGACCGATAGCCCTGAGCAGCAGGGCATTGGGCGGCAGGGTGGTCTGCCAGACGGTGTCCAGGGCTGAGGAAGCACAATAGAGGTGCGAACCGCCACAGATACCGCAGATACGAGGCGTCACGATAAGTCCTGACTGCGGGTCTTTGCCCTGCATGATCTTTTCAAAGCCGCGGAACATGGAAGACATGGTATGCGCCTTGGTGACATGGCCTTTGTCAATAAATACTTTTACGTCCAGATCTCCCTCTACCCTGCCTACCGGCGATATATTTAATTCTTTCGTTAGCATAAATCAAAATTAAGTTAGGATGAATGATTAAGTAGTGAATAGCTATTTAGAAGATTCTGCGAGGGTTTTGTTAACAGGAAGAATCTTCTCCCATCCGGCCCTGACGTAGTACTTGAGGTGGCTTTCACCGGTAGGCACATCTTTGGGGAAGACGCCCAGGTACTTCATGGTCTTGAATACACTACCTTTTTTCAGGTCGTTGTGCGGGAAGCCGGGTTCAGTACAGCCCAGGCAGGGGTGGTTCGCACGGGTTTTACTGGAAGTCCGGTTCCAGAGGATATTGTTACAGGAAGCACGGGTCATCGGTCCGCGGCAGCCCACTTCGTAAAAGAGACAGCCGCCTCTTTTGCCAAAACCTCCGTCTACTTTCTGTGCGAAGTTGTTGACGTTGGGGCATCCGGTCTGTACGAAAGAAGTAAAGAAAGTCTTGGGACGATGGTAATCATCAATGAGAATGTCTTTGGCACGTCCGACGGAAATCGCTACCAGTATCTGGGTGATCCAGTCGGGGTGGGCCGGGCAGCCGGGCAGGTTGATGACGGGCAGGCCGCCTTTGGATACGAAATCAGCTCCCAGGAAACCACCTTTGGCTTTTTTGTGAAACTGCATACCCGTAGAGTCGGTAGGGTTGGGCTCCACGGCGGGGATGCCTCCCCAGGTGGCACAGTCGCCAACGGCTACCACATACTGGGCAGCATCAGAAAGTTCTTTCACCCAATCCATCATGGGTCGGTCGGCGAAGTAGTTCATGGCCCCGGTATTATCAGGTCCCTGTATGATGGAGCCTTCAAATACGAGGATATCCAGCTGAATTTTGCCTGAGATGCAGTCATTCATGAGTTCTGTAACCTGTTCGCCGATTTCCAGGCCTATGGAGGGGTGCCATAGGATATTAATTCCAAAGTCGGTAACCAGGTCTACCACGGTAGGTTCCTCTGCATTTAGAAAGGACATAGTGTTGCCACTGCAGGCACCGCCCTGTAGCCAAAGTACATTTGCCATAAGATTGAATAGTTTTAGTTTTCTACCATAATGTAAGGTATATTTTAAAAAAACCAAAATATTAATCTTAAAGCATCACTCATTTAGACGTGTTAAAAATAATAGTCTGCCTTTCTTTAAAATATCGTAAAAATGTTTTTTGAGAGAATACTGGAGGAGAGTTAAACAGAAGCAAGAAAAAGCGCTTGTTTGTCTAAGTTTTCAGGGGCTAACGGTCATATAAAGTGAAACAAGCCCTAACTGGCTATATTTCTTCTTAAGGTCAACATCGACGAGCAAGCAAGTCATAGGTTCTTCCACTTTCCTGAAGCAGATAATAGAGGAGAGCAGTTCATGTCTGTGATGTTACTTGGCTGTCTCTGGACAGGATACTCCTACCCTGAATAGGCTTATTACTCTGTGCATTGGTCACTTTACCTCTCACTGTCATTGCCTGGGATTGAGCGTTTGGCGACGTAACAAAAATACCCATCAGCAGAAAACAGTATCTCTGGGAACAGGGTATTTGAAAGCGGTTCTCACAAAATGACTATTGATCAGCCTCTTCGGCCCGTGTAAAAATGCAGTAAGCTTAACAAGCATAGTTACTTCAATTTATATGTGAACAAGGTTATGAACGAAAAATTTTTCTCCCTGAAGGTTTAAAAATATTTTTGCAGGATGGAAACCCCAAGATGTACACTACGCAGATGCACCGAGGCGATGCTGGACGATTACCACCGGCTGATGTCAGACATCCGTATTGTACGCTATATTACCGGGCGTGGCCTGAGCCGGGAAGAAGCCCGCCAGAGGTTAAAAAATATGGAAGGCGGTGATCCCGGGCAGGGTATATTTCTTATCTATGGTCAGGAAAATGATGTTTTGCTGGGCATCGCCAAATTTCTGATGAATGATCAGGGTGAGATGGAAATAGGCTATCTGCTGGCGGTAGAGCACTGGGGCAAAGGCCTGGCTACCGAAATCGCACAGTTGCTGGTCAGTCAGGCAAAGCTGCTGCCGGAGATCAAGACCATCTTTGCCCTGGTAGATGTCCGAAATCATGCTTCCATGAGGGTACTTGAAAAATGTGGCCTGCACCTGATGGGCTGTCACAGTAAAGAGGCTGACGTTGAAATCCTGAAATACGGATTACAGCTCAGCAGGTAAATTGGCCTGCCAGAAAACGCTCCTTATTGCGCAGCATTTATTTTCATAATATCTTACCCCAAACCCCAAACCCCAAACCCCAAACCCCAAACCCCAAACCCCAAACCCCAAAATATGACCCTCAAAGTAATTGGCCTGGGAATGGGCCGCACTGGTACTTTATCATTGAAGCTGGCCCTGGAAAAGCTGGGCTACGGCCCCTGCTACCATATGGAAGACCTGATTCGCCAGCCAGAGAATATCATCTACTGGGAGGAGATCAAAAAGCGGGGTACGACTGACTGGGAAAAACTATTTGGCAGCTACCAGTCGGCGGTAGATTTTCCGGTAATAGCCTGTTATCAGCAGCTGCTGGAAAAGTATCCGGATGCTAAGATCATTCTGACCGTCAGAGACGCAAATGCCTGGTACGAAAGTGCCAGCCGCACGATCTTTAACACGGAGCCCGGATTGGCAGGAAAGGTCAAAATGGCCCTGAAGATGCCTTTTTCACCTCGTTTGCGAAACCTGATGCGGGTGTTTCGCATGTCCGGGCAGTTCTGGCAGGAGCATGTAGGTAAAAATTTCCGGGAAAAAGAAGCGGCCATTGCCTTTTACCGCCGCTGGAATGAGCAAATAAAAAGTGAGATACCTGCCGAAAAGCTGCTGGTTTATGAAGTCAGTCAGGGCTGGCAGCCGCTCTGCGGTTTCCTGGGCGTAGAAGTGCCGGCAGAAGACTTTCCCAAAGCCAACATCCGCGAGGAGTTTCTGCAGGAAAAAAAGAAAGCCAGTTAAAAAGACCTTCTATGAATCCGCTTGAGCTTGGAGCAAAATACGATAAAATCGCCGGATGGTGGCAGCAGCAGATGCAGGATTCTGGATATGGCCTCCCCCAGCTGGAGCGGGCCATCGGTTATTGCGACAGCAAAGAAATGGCCCTGGACGTAGGCTGCGGCAGCGGTGGCCGGATGATACATAAACTTACTGAGGCTGGTTTTAGCGTGACTGGTGTGGATGTCTCCGAAAAAATGCTGACACTGGCCCATCAAAATCACCCGGAGGTAAATTTCCACCAGGCCGATATCTGCCAGTGGCAATCCGGGCATAAATTTGATTTCATCCTCGCCTGGGACAGTATCTTTCACCTGCCGCTGGAGAAGCAGGCGGAGGTAGTCGGCCGGCTCTGCGGGATGCTGGCTGAAGGAGGCATACTGCTCTACACTTTTGGCGATGCGCAGGGCGATCACCTGAGCCGCTGGCATGAGGATGATTTTTACTACAGCAGCATCGGTATCAGCGAAAACCTGCGGGTAATCATGGGCAGCGGCTGCGAATGCCGCCACCTGGAGCTAGACCAGTACCCGCAAAAGCATGTGTATATGATCGTACGCAAACTGCCATTTACCTCAACCGCATGATGAATAGCAATTACCACTTCCTTGTTCTGTTGCTTATCCTTGCCTGCAGCATTGTCACGGATCAACCACCCGCTATGCAGCAGGGAACTGATACCGACCTTCCTAATGTGGTGCTTCTCCTGGCCGATGATATGGGTATAGGAGACCTGGCTTGTTATAATCCCTCCTCCAAAATTCCTACACCTCATATGGATACCCTGGCTGCAGAAGGCGCGATGTTTACCAATGCCCACGCTGCCTCCTCGGTTTGTACACCCTCACGATACGGGCTGCTTACCGGTCGTTATGCCTGGCGCACCCGCCTGAAGCAGGGCGCCCTGGGCCCTTTTGACCCCCTGCTGGTTGATACCTCCCGGTTCACGCTGGCCGACCTTTTTAAGAAAAAAGGCTACTCGACAGCTATCATCGGCAAATGGCACCTGGGACTTACCCATCAGGATTCTATTGACTACTTCGGCAGGCTGTTTCCCGGTCCTCTCGAGTTAGGTTTTGATCATTTCTTTGGTATCAATGCCTCGCTCAACATGTCGCCACACTGTTTCATTGAAAATCACCATACAGTAGGCAGGCCGGATGTACCGGTACCGGAGGATTTGTTTTCTAATCATGGCAGCATGACTATGACCGCGGGCTGGCGGCATGAGGCGGTAGGGCCGCGGCTAACCCGTGAGGCCCTGACCTGGATGGACCAGCATCTGGCGGCGTATCCGCAGCAGCCTTTCTTTCTTTATCTGCCTACCTCAGCGCCTCACCGGCCCTGTGTACCTCCTGATTTTATCAGGGGCCGTAGCCGAGCCGGAGTAAGAGGCGATATGGTCGCCGAAGTAGACTGGGCACTGGGAGAAGTCGTAGGTTTTCTGAAAGAAAAAGGTATTTATGATAATACCATCATCATCGTGAGCAGTGATAATGGTGCCATCAACGGCAATAAAGCCCTGTCTCCTGATGACTCCCTGGAGACCAATACTGTTTTTGATCACCAGAGCAATGCCCACTGGCGGGGTTATAAGACCCAGGTATGGGAAGGATGCCACCGCGTACCCATGCTCCTCCGGTGGCCCGGTCTGACCTCCAAAAGTACGCGCAGCAATATACTTTTTTGCCTCAATGACTGGCTGGCTACATTTGTCACATTCTTCGGAGAAGCACTGCCTGATACTGCTGCCGAAGATAGTTTCAATATGCTGCCGGCGCTGCAGGGAAAAAAGCCTGAGCGGCAGGCACTGGTGAGCCACTCCATGTGGGGACAATTTGCCATCACCCATCAGGAATGGAAGCTGATTCTCAACGAAGGTTCCGGCGGCTGGGGAGATAGCCGGCAAGGCAATTATCCGCCTGGTCAGCTCTATCATCTGGCCAAAGACTCACTTGAGCAGCATAATCTTTACCACGAACAACCCGGAAAAGTTGCCGAACTGGAAGCCCTGCTCAGAAGGTACCAGCAGGAGGGGAGGAGCCGTTTTGAATAAAAAAAGCCCGGCAGCATCAGCTACCGGGCTCATCAGAAAGAAAGATATAAAATTAAGCCAGCCCGTCCAGGGTCTGCATGTCTTCTTCGTCCAGTGAAATATTTTTCGCCGCTACATTCTCCTCCAGGTGCTCTACGCTGGAAGTGCCGGGGATCAGCAGGATATTGGGCGAGTGGTGCAGCAGCCAGCTCAGGGCAATCTGGTGTACGCTGGCATCATGCTTTTTGGCGATGGGCTTCATCTTTTCTACCGTGCTCATATTGCCCGCATTGAGTGGGTACCAGGGGATAAAGGCAATACCCTCCTGCTCACAGTAATCGAGTACGTCTTTCCAGTCGCGGCTATCGATGCTGTATTTGTTTTGTACCGACACAACCTCAAAATAGTCTCGCGCCTGTTTGATCTGGTCTACATTCACCTCAGAGAGGCCCAGGTGCCTGACCAGCCCCTCTTCCTGCTTCTTTTGCAGGAACTTCAGCGTATCTTCAGCAGGAACTTTCTGATCAAATCTATGTAGCTGGTAGAGGTCAATCTTGTCTGCTTTTAACCGTTTCAGGCTTCCCTCCAGGACTTCTGCCAGGTGGTCGGGATGGCCATTGACGTGCCACTCATTAGGACCGCTTCGGGTTAATCCACCTTTGGTAGCGATTACCAGTCCTTCTTTGTAGGGATGTAATGCTTCGGCGATCAGTTCTTCTGAAACGTTGGGTCCGTAGCTATCAGCTGTGTCTATGAAGTTGATGCCCAGTTCTACCGCTTTTTTCAGTACCCGGATGGATTCGTCATGGTCTTGGGGAGGGCCCCAGATACCGTCGCCGGTGATGCGCATAGCACCGTAGCCCATACGTTTGATATGTAGGTCACCACCCAGTGTAAATGTCGGATTGTAAGATGTTTGTGTTGGTTCAGCCATTGGTTTTAGCTCAAAAAATGAAAAATAAGATTGATAACAAGATATTCAATATTACTGTAAATTCATCCGATTGTTTAGCAGGCTTTACTTTTGAAAGTTTCTTTCAGTTAGGGAGATTTCACGGCTATTTTACTAAATTATCAGCTTAAAGTATTTTAACACTAGGACAACCTGATTTGATTTATGAAAACAAACAACGTAATGCTCACTGCCCTGCTCCTCCTTTTACTGGCTGCGGGTACTTCATGGGCACAAAATGGCGAGTGGATCAGCCTCTTTGACGGAAAATCTTTTGATGGCTGGAAAGCCAGCGAGAACCCTTCTACCTTTTCAATAGAAGATGGTAAGATCAAAGTGGCCGGCCCTCGGGCGCATCTTTTTTATGTAGGGCCGGTAGAGGACCACGATTTCAAGAATTTTGAGTTTAAGGCGCAGGTGATGACAACTCCCGGCTCCAACTCGGGCATGTTCATCCACACTGGCTACCAGGAGGAGGGCTGGCCTTCCAAAGGCTACGAGGTACAGGTTAACAACTCCCATACCGACTGGCGCCGCACTGGCAGCCTCTACGCCGTAGACGATGTGCGCGAGGTCTATGTCAAAGATAATGAGTGGTACACCGAGCATATCATCGTGAAGGATAATCACATTACCGTCAAGATCAACGACAAAGTAGTGGTGGACTATACCGAGCCGGACGATGTGAAAAATGACAATTCTATCACCAAAAAGCTTTCCAGCGGTACGGTTGCGCTACAGGGCCACGATCCTAAAAGTGTAGTTTATTTTAAAGATGTGATGATCAAGCCTCTGGACTGAGCCGTTCAGTTTGATAGGAATACTGAGAGAGGCCGACTGGCCTCTTTTTTTGT
>CAZFFW010000187.1:0-11134 GCA_964518125.1 uncultured Porifericola sp. | reverse complement strand
AAAACGCCTCTATCCGCATGATCATTGATAATTTTCAGCTGATCCAGGACCCGATCTATGGCGAACTGGAGATGCGGGTGGACAGCGAAAACTGGCAAAACTACTCGGTAGATCTATCGCCCTGGAAGGGGCACATTGCCTACATTGAAGTAATTCCCGGTTACTTCCAGCGGCATCACTATCAGCTGCCGGAGGACGCTTACGTGGAAGTAGCTTACGCCCTGGCTTATGAAGACACCTGGCCGGAAGAGCCTATACCCCGAAACCCGCCGGAAGGTGCCTTTCCCCAAGCTATTCGCAACTGGGTAGCTGGCCAAAGCAGTGCGGAAGATATCCGGCTGATTAATCAGTCAATCCAGAAAAAGCCACTCATAAATCTCTCAGCAGAGATCCAGCAACTCCATCAGCAGGAGCAGCAACTGGCGCAGCAATTTCAGGATACAGCCTTCTTTGCCGGGATTACCGAAGGCTTTGGCATCAACAGCCCGGTCTTTGTCCGGGGTAATCCTCAAAATCTATCGGATGAAAAAGTGCCCCATCGTTTCCTGACCAGCCTGTCCTCCGAGGGCGAAGTTTTCCGTTCTGCGGGCAGCGGTCGTGAAGAACTGGCCGAAGCCATTCTTAGTCCGGACAATCCAATGACTTCCAGGGTAATGGTCAACCGGCTGTGGCACTACCTCTTTGGGCGGGGCATCGTGGAGACGGTGGATAATTTTGGCCTGCAGGGCAAACTCCCTACCCATCCCGAATTGCTGGATTTTCTGGCCATCAAATTTCAGGAAGAGGGTGGGTCGGTAAAGCAAATGCTGAGGTACATGCTGATGTCTCAAACTTTTCGTCGGGAAGTAGTCACTGGTGCGGATTTGCCGAAGAATGATCCCGAAAACCTGCTGCTCTCCGGCTTTTCGCTGCGCCGCCTGGAAGCCGAGTCTATTCGCGATGCCATGCTGGCGGCATCCGGCAGCCTGGATTCTGCCATGTACGGGCCTTCCGTACCAATACACCTCACTGACTTTATGCAGGGGCGGGGCCGACCCCGGGAGTCTGGCCCGCTGGACGGGAACGGGCGTCGCAGTATTTACGTGGAGGTGAGGCGTAATTTTCTTTCGCCCATGATGCTGACTTTTGACCGGCCTATCCCTTTTTCCACCTTTGGCAAGCGTAACGAAACCAATGTGCCGGCCCAGTCGCTCTTCCTGATGAACGACCCATTTGTAGCGCAGCAAGCGGAGGTAATGGCAAAGCGTGTTCTGGCTCAACAGGGCCTCACCGAAGAGGAGCGTATCCAATGGGTTTACCACTGGGCGTTTGCCCGGGAAGCCGGCCCCGATGAGGTACAGCGGGCCAAAGTCTTTCTGCAACAGCAGGCGGAGACTTATAAAGTTTCACCAGATGAAATCATGCAATCGGCGGCTGTCTGGAAAGACTACTGCCATACGATTTTTAACATGAAAGAATTTATTTACCTGATCTGAGCTATGGGAAAGCACAAACATATTATCCACCGTCCGGTAAGCCGCCGACAGATGCTGGCGACCTGCAGGAGTGGCTTTGGCTCACTGGCCTTTGCCAGTCTTTTTGGTGGATTGGGCACCGCCTGTTCTGAGGTGGAAAAAATTTCTGCGGCCATAGCGGGAATGCAACCGCACTTCATTCCCAAAGCCAAACATGTCATCTTCCTCTACATGGACGGGGGCGTCTCGCAGGTAGATTCTTTTGACCCTAAGCCCCGGCTGGCGAAAGAAAATGGGGAGGACCCGTACAAAAAATTCAAGGTAGACAACACCCAGTTTGACAACATCGGCAAAATTCTGAAAAGCCCCTGGGATTTCAGGCAGTACGGCGAGTGCGGCATGCCGGTGAGCGAGCTTTTCCCCCACATCGCCACCTGCGTGGACGACATCGCCCTGATCCGTTCCATGACTTCCGAGTTTCCCGAGCATACCAATGCCAATTACTTTTTGCACACCGGCAGCGGCCTGCAGGGTCGACCCAGCATGGGTGCCTGGGTTACTTACGGGCTGGGCAGCGAAAACGAAAATCTGCCCGGCTACGTGGTGCTGGATGGGGGCCTTGTGCCTCCCGGTGGGCTGGATAATTTCAACAGTGGCTTTCTGCCGGCGTCTTACCAGGCATCTATGCTCAAAGGGCAAAAAGTACCGCTGGCCAATATCCAGCCCGGAGAAGACCAAAGCCTTCAGGACAAGAAACTGGCTTACATCCGGCAGATGGACCAGAGTCTCATCGGTAAGCTAGGCAATGCTGATGCGGTAGAGTCGGCCATTTCCAACTACGAACTGGCCTACCGCATGCAGGCTTCGGTGCCGGAACTGACAGAGTTTGATGCAGAAACCAAAGCCACTAAGAAGCTCTACGGTTTTGAGTCGGACGATCCGCATACACGCGGCTATGCCGCTCAGTGCCTGCTGGCCCGCCGGCTGGTGGAGCGGGGTGTGCGCTTCATTGAACTTACCTGCCCCAGTGTGGAGGCTGATCGCTGGGATCAGCATCATAACCTGGTAGATGGACACGAGCGAAATGCCCACGCTGTTGATCAGCCCATCGCCGGGCTGCTCAAAGACCTCAAAGGCCGGGGCCTGCTGGATGAAACCCTGGTCGTCTGGACAGGGGAATTTGGTCGTACTCCCTTTGCCCAGGGCACCAACGGCCGCGACCACAATCCTTCAGCCTTCAGCATGTGGATGGCCGGGGCAGGCGTCAAAGGCGGGACGATTTTCGGAAAAACGGACGAGTACGGCTACCGGGTGGTGGAGAACAAAGTGAGTATCCACGATATGCACGCTACCATGATGCACCTGCTGGGCATCAACCACGAAAAGCTTACCTTCCACTTCGGCGGCCGGGACATCCGCCTCACCGATGTACACGGGCATGTAATTAAGGACATTCTGGCCTGATAATGAGAAAAGTCAGCTGGTCCAGCGCTCTATCAGGCGGTTGAAATCATCTTTGTACTGGTTGCTCACTGGGATACTTTCGTTGCCGATTTCTACACTGTTTTTGCTCACCGCATGGATCTGTTCCAGCGAAATGATGTATGAGCGATGGATACGCATAAACCGCTCAGCCGGCAGCTTTTCTTCCAGGGCTTTCATGCTAATCAGGCTGAGCAGGGGTTTGGTGCTACTCAGCAGGTATACCTTTACATAATCTTTCAGTCCCTGTATATAGCGAATATCGCCCAGCTTTACCTTGATCAGCTGGTACTCCACCTTCAGGAAAATAGAGTCCTGTTCGGCTGATTTTGCTGGCTGAGCAGGCTGAACCGGTTCCTGGGACTTTTCCGAAGTGGCATAAGCGTAAGCCTTTTGGACCGCCCGCAGGAACTCCTCATAGTCAAAGGGTTTGAGCAGATAATCCAGCGCGTCTACCCGGTAACCCTCGAGGGCAAACTGGTCGTAGGCAGTAGTAAAAATAACGCGCGGCCCTTTCATATTACGCCCCCTGTCCAGGATACGGGCCAGTTCTATGCCGGTTAGTTCGGGCATTTGTATGTCCAGGAAGATCAGGTGGATATCCTGCTCATGCAGTGCCTTGAGGGCCTCTATGGCGCCGGAAAATCGGCCGCTCAACTGCAGAAAGGGCGTCTGCTCAATGTAAGCGCATACCATATCCAGCGCAAAAGGCTCGTCGTCTACCGCAATACAGTTAAGCTTTTTCATGACACATTCAGCTTCAGTTGTACCCGAAAAGTATTATCGGCTGCCTGCTCATCCACCTGCAGAGAATACTTGCCGGGATACAGCAAATCCAGCCTGCGTCGGGTGTTGGTCAGCCCGATACCACTGCTTTCTTCCAGCAGGTTTTTATTTTTAAATATCGTATTCTTTACCTCCAGATGCAAAGTATGCCCCTGCTGGCAGAGCCTGATACTGATACAGCTCTGCGTCTGGGTACTGATGCCATGTTTGAACGCATTTTCCACAAAGGGCAAAAACATCATGGGAGCCAGGGTCACATCTTTGACCGAAGCTGGTGTCTCAAAAGACACCTGAGCCTTATCATTCAGGCGCAGCTTCATCAGTTCTATGTAATCCTGCAGAAAGGTAAGTTCTTTGTTGAGAGAGGTGGTATCCTTCTGCGTTTCGTAGAGCACATAGCGCATCATGCGCGATAGTGTGTGTAGCGCCTTACGGGCCAGGCTGATGTCCAGCAGCGTAAGGGCGTAAATGTTGTTCAGTGTATTGAAGAAAAAGTGCGGGTTAATCTGGGCCTTCAGAAAGGACAGTTCCGAACTGACCTTCTCCTGCTCCAGCCGCTGCCTGATCTGCTCATCTTTCTGCCATTTCTGGAAAACAGTGATGCTGGTACTGATGAGCAGCAGCAGAAGCGTGGTGACGAATATGCCTACCATGATTTTAAAAGGAGGGTAAGGCGATATCAAGCTAAGGTCAGTCTCAGGGTCAAAAGCCAGCCGTACCGATATGGGAATTTCCAGCCAGACCTCTACGATGAATACACATAAAACGACCAGCAGGGCAGTGGCCAGGTTAGCCAGAAAAAACAGGGCATTGCGATTTTTGAACAACAGGCGGGGCGCCCATATCCTGGCATTGAGGTAATAAGCAGCGATCAGTAATACAAATAAGACCCCCTGCTTAATCCAGAATTCGGTCGGGAAAATGATTTCCGTAGAGATGGGCTGATAGATCAGCAGTACAAAACCCAGCAGTCCCCATACCAGGATATGGATCAGAGGAGAGATGGAGCGGCGTACAGAGAATGTGGGCATAGCAAAGGGATTGCATTGGATAAAATCTGACCAACTAATCCTAAACATACGGGGAATCGGGTGGATCTGGCCGATGAAATCGGTAGCTGAACAAAATACAACGACAGAATAGCTGATTTTGTCTACGAATGACTCCAATATAGGCAAAACCCCGCCTTTATGGACATTGATCGGCAAAAATTACCACACCGTCGGTTTGTTTAGCCATACCATCTATTAGGCATTTCGGGACTGTAAAAAGTCCGTAAAATCTATTGTAATTCGCCTAAGAGGGAGCTGCCCTCCCGGCCAACTTTGCTGCTAAAAAATTATTGAGACATGAAGAATTTAACCAAAACATTGTATACTATTTTACTGCTGCTGAGCATATCCGCAACATCCTGGGCCCAGGGAGGACAAGGAAGCCCCGCACCTCCTCAGAGTGCCGCACGTCCTGTGCCCGGACAGCCTCAGCAGGGCGATGGTAAGATTAGCGGAACTGTACTGGATAAGGATAGCCAGGAAGCTGTTCCTTATGCTACTGTAGCCCTGATCCTTCCGGGAATGGAAAAGCCCATTGATGGCACCGTCGCTGATGACCGCGGCAGGTTTCAACTCAAAAATATCGCGGCTGGCAGCTATAAACTGTCCATTAGCTTTATCGGCTACGATGCCTTTGAAATTACCAGTGTGGAAATCACTGAGAAGGAAAATAACCTGGACTTAGGCAAACTCTTCCTCGCTTCTTCTACCAAGCAACTAGATGAAGTAGTCGTGCAGGGACAGCGCGAGTTGATTGAAGAAAAGGTAGACCGTACCGTCTATAATGCCGAAAACGATGAGACTACCAAAGGCGGAGATGCTACCGACGTGCTCAAGCGGGTACCCATGCTCTCCGTAGATATGGACGGCAATGTATACATGCGGGGTAGCCAGAACATCCGGGTGCTGATAGACAATAAGCCTTCTACCATTACAGCCAGCAATGTAGGCGATGCCCTCAAGCAGATACCCGCCGACCAGATCAAATCAGTAGAAGTGATCACTTCTCCCTCTGCCCGCTACGATGCTGAAGGTACCGGCGGTATTATCAATATCATTACTAAGAAAAACCGTCTGCAGGGCGGAACACTCGGTATAGATACCAGCGTGGGTAACCGTGGCTCTAACCTGGGACTGAACGGTAGCTACCGCCAGGGCAAACTGGGAGTTTCCCTGGGAGGATTTGGCCGTACCGGATACAATATCCTGGGTAGCTTTGAAAATGAGCAGATCACCAACAGGCCCGGTAGTGAGCGTATCAAGACCACCCAGCAGGCCGATACCCGCAACCGCATGCTGATGGGCCGTTATACCTTAGGGTTGGACTATGATATCAACAAGAAGAACTGGCTGTCTGCCTCGCTGCAGTTTGGCATGTTCAACTTCTATAATACCCAGAATGGTCTGCTCACCCAGACCTTTGTCAACAACACTTTGCAAAGTAGCAATAGCCGTGACGTAAACATGACCAACCTCTCCGAGAACATGGACCTTAGCCTCACCTATGTGCATACTTATGATAAGCCGCAGCAGGAACTGAGTGTCATGGCACTCTACAGCCGTAACAACCGCACCAACGATTTTGTAAACGACCTGCTGTATGAGGGTGATGAAACCGCCATTGACCGTTTCAAAAACGAGAACCTGAGCTACAACCAGGAGATGACCATACAGGCTGACTATGTGACGCCCATCGGTAAAAACCAGATACTGGAATTTGGCGGAAAAGAAATACTGCGCAATGTATCCAGCGATTTTCAGTTCTTTACAGCCACCGGCCCTGAGGGGGAGTATGTCCCGGTCGCCAACAGCAACCTGAGCAATGTTTTTAACTACGACCAGAACGTGATGGCCGGTTACCTATCTTACACGCTCAACCTGAATAAATACAGCATCAAGCCCGGCCTGCGCTACGAGTACACCACCATACAAGCCAACTTTCAGGACGAGGAAGAGGTGGATATCCCTTCTTACGGAGTACTGGTGCCCAGCGTAAACCTTTCCCGTAAACTGGAGAACGGCAATATGATCAAGGCGGCTTACAACCGTCGTATACAGCGTCCCTCCCTGCAGTTTCTGAATCCCAGCCTGCAGGCAGCCAACCCGCTGAATATCACCCAAGGCAATCCTGAGCTACAGCCCGAGTTTACCAATAACTATGAGTTGTCATACAACACCTTCTTCAAGGGCACCTCACTCAACTTCTCCGCCTTTATGCGGAATACCGAAGGCTCCATACAGCCCATCCGTAGCCTGCAGGGGCAGGATACGCTCTTTACCACTTATGAGAATATCGGTAGCGAAGATGCCTATGGCCTGAGTGTCTTTGCCAATGTGAATATCTCCAACAAATTTTCACTCAATGGCGGAACTGATGTCTACTATGCCGTACTGGATAACAATGTGGCGAACCCGCTCTACCAGGCCAGCAACAGTGGTTTCGTCATCAGTGGACGCGTGTTTGGTAACTACAATATCACCGACAAATGGGGGTTACAGTTCTTTAGCTTCTACCGTGGACGCCAGGTACAACTGCAGGGTACACAGGGAGGCTTCGGCATCTACAGCCTTAGTGTGAGAAGAGAATTTGCCGACAAAAAAGGCAGCATTGGCTTCGGTGCGGAAAACTTCTTTACCTCCGAATTCAAGATGCGCAGCGAGGTGACTTCACCGCTGATCAGCCAGCAGAGTGTGGTCGGTATGCGGAACACCAGCTTTAAGATCAACTTCAGCTACCGCATCGGCAAGCTCAACGCTGACCCCCGGCCCCGCCGCAAAAAATCTATCCAGAATAACGACCTGAAAGATGGGGGCAATAACCAGATGAACATATCTCAGTAAGCAGTGGAAATAAGCCAGTAAGTCTGACAGGCAGCTGCTGACATGATTTTGAGTAGAAGTTGCATCAATGCAACGTTTCAGAAAACCCGGGTTAAATTAATCCGGGCTTTTCTTGAATAATTCAACAAAGGCTGTTTCATTGTGCCTGCTTTATCTATTAAAACCCTATACCCATGAAAAGAACTTTTGCATTTGGTTTTCTGGCCATCCTGGTAGTCATACAATTCATCCGCCCTGATAGAAACGAGGGAGTAGCGGAAACAGACATGGATGTGACCCACTTCGTAAACGTACCCGACAATGTGATGACCGTACTCCAGGGTTCCTGCTACGACTGCCACTCCAACCGAACCAACTATCCCTGGTATGCTGAAGTTAACCCGGTGGGCTGGTGGCTCAATAACCACGTGGAGGAAGGTAAAAGTGAGCTGAATTTCTCGGATTTTGCCCAGTATGATATCAAAAGGATGGACCACAAACTGGAGGAAGTAGCCGAAGAAGTGGCCGAAGGACATATGCCGCTGCCCGCCTACACCTGGATTCATCGCGAGGCCGAACTCAGCCCCGAGCAGGTCAGCCTGATCAAAGAATGGGTCGCCGCCGAGAGGGCTAAGCTGGAGGTGCCCGCACAATAACTTGCATCAGTTAACATCGGGCACCAATACGTAGACATTTGTGATGTCACCATCAAACGTACGGGTAAGGGTGATCTCCTCACCTTCTCTACGGATGCGGTATTTTCCTCCTAGGATGTACGTCCAGTCAAAGTTGGCTGTGAAGAAACACTGGTTGGTAAAGTCTACGTATTGACCATTGACATCAAAGATGCCGTTGCAGATTGCGGGGTAGTGCATCTCATCGCTGCCTCCACTGAAGCGGTTTCCCTCAAAAGTGATACTGACGTTTACCGGCCTGGCCCTAATGTAGGGGGCAGTGCGGTAAAAGACGCCCTCATAGGAACCTTCGGGGATGTTTGCGCTTACTTCATCTTCCTGATTACAGGAAAAAAGTAGGGATACGGCCAGCAGCGCAAAAATAAATATGAAATGTACGCTCATGATTTTTGACAGTTATACCAGAGAGACACATTTTTGTCATCTGCGGTTGTAGTGCCATGGTTCATTTTCTAATTCCCTGCTCTGGCAGGCAAGTCTTGGGTTTTCAATAGCTTCTTCATTGCCACCGGGTTCAATTTTATCTTAGTGATAATACAAAAACAAACCTACATCATATTCCATCCGGCGGTAGGGCGTTTTTTCAGGATGAATACTTTGCGATGCTGCATTGTCTAATGTCCAGGTATAGGCTGTTCTCTGGTATGGAACGGAAGGGCGGGAGGAATACCAAAGAAACCTGCCTTGTATGCCCAGGGTACTTTTCTTACCCCGAAAAAGATGAATGCCTGCCGTCAGTTCCGGTGAGACAAAAGGGCTGAAGGAGAATTTCGTTTTGTAAGCTACCAGTTGACGGAGATTGCTGCCTTGCGAAGATAATAGGAAAGATGCTGAAAAAGGCTGTGTACTGCTAAAGCCTGCGTTGAGCCGCGCATCCACAAAACCCATTCTTCCTCTGATACGGTATGCCGGACCGAGCATGATACCCAAATCCCGTATGTTGCCATAGCGCTGGTTGACGCGATCTACCAGCCCCGGATCCTGATTTTTGTAAAATTCCTCATAGCCGGACATATACTGCGATAGCGAAAATATGCCCATGTTAATGCCTAATTTATCTGTAAGCATCCGCTGAGCCTGTAGGAAGTAACTGAGGTATACATCATCATAATTCAGTATCGCTTCGGCCTGCCATTTTCCCCTAAAATTAAACCTTCCTGTTAAGTTAAAATACTGGTAAGCCACAAAGTAGGGATCATCTACGGATATGTAATTCATAAAATTCAGGTATGAAGATACCTGTGGGGTACGAGCCACCGAACGGGCACCGAAAGAGAGCGAAACACTAAAATCCTCCATAAATTTTTCCTGGGCTACTGCTTTAAAGCTACACAGCATCACCAACAGCAGAGTGGCAGGAAGCAGCGGGCGCATCATAGCAGGTAGATAGTTGGTGTGGCCGCTGATAAAGTCCTTCCGTCAGAAAGTTCAATTTCTACGACATAGTTAAGCTTACTGTCTGCGGGTGCTTCTGTCAGAAAAAAATCCAGGTAGGTTCCCGGCCCTTCGTAAGGAGCCTCCTGCGGCAGACGGTCCAGGGCTTCTGCTAAGGTAAAATACAGCCCATTACTGTTCCATCGGGAGGTTAACGCCACAAACTGTTCGGTCACTTCCTGACCGGAGTCTTCCTCGGTGATCCTGATCGCCGTAATCTGCTGTTCGGGAACGTGTGGGATCAGGCAGTCACATGACCAGGCATAGGCCGCCTGGTATCCGATAGTAGCCGGCCGGATTCTGGGAACATCAGCGACTACCGAACCGGAAATATAAAGCCTGAAGGCAACAGCCTCCCGTGACAGCGTATCGCTGCTTGCTATGCGAGTGTAGCTGTCGGCATTATCCAGCAGGCTTATTTCTGTGGTGTCAAAATCAAAAGGCACTTCCGGGTCATTACACTCACACCAGCAAGCGGTAAGGATGGCTGATAGGTGGAAAAGCGTCAGTACAAAAGCCGCTTTTTTGAGTAGATGTTTCATGGCCTGCTTTATGATCATGCAAAATAACCAATAGAGAGATTCAAATATTCATTTGATCTTAAAAAAGAACAGTTCAACTCAAATTTGCAGTTAGGTTGATTTCAACCGCCGCTCCGCAATGGCAAAATATTCCGGATTCACCTCATAGCCAGTAAACTTTCTACCCTGTGAGAGGCAAGCCAGCCCGGTACTACCGCTGCCCATAAAGGGGTCCAGTACCTGCTGACCTTCGAAGCTCACCAGCTTCACCAGGTGCTCCATCAGGGCTACCGGCTTGAGGGTAGGGTGCTTGTTGAAGTCCTCGGCATGCTGTCGTACTTTGGGAATCATGAAAAACTTGTCGTAGCCATCCTCCCAGGCTTCAGTGCGAATGAGGTTGGCGGCTACCCGGCCTTTGGGATGCGGATTATGTCCGACCTTACCTTCCTCTCCTTCCTCAAAAGGAATGCGCGTTTCTTCCAGGTTGAGGCCGCCGGTGCCGTACTTCAATAGGTTTTGCGCTACAGTCAGTCCCTCGCACAGGGGCTTCTGCACCAGGATGATAGGTTCATAAGCAGGTTTTAGCCCCAGGCCTGCCCCATCATATTTTTTACCCTCCTCTGAGGCTGGCTTACAGCGGCTCTTTTTGTCGCTGATGATGTAATGGTCGGCTCCACCTTTTTTGTAGCCCTGCACATAGCGATAGTGGCCGTTTGGCTTACTTTCTACGCCCAGCGCACGGTCAATATCCAGGCCTACATTGCGGCTCTTGGGCATACCATTGAGGAAGGTCCAGAAAAGCACATCCTTGATCAGGAAGCCATTATCCTCCAATGCCACCATCATGCGGTGCATCAGCCGAACGGATGAGAATACCAGCCCGAAGGCCC
>CAZFFW010000186.1:0-11179 GCA_964518125.1 uncultured Porifericola sp. | reverse complement strand
CGGAGCCCAGCATAACGACCGAGTGGTCCAGCAGTGTGCCGTCACCTTCAGGTATGGACTTCAGTTTGTTTACAAAATAAGCATACTGCTCCACGTGCCAGCGGTTTATTTTTTCATACTCTTCCAGGTGACGCGGATCATCTTTGTGGTGAGAAATCTGGTGATGACTGCCCAGTACTCCCGGCAGGAAAGTAAAATTCCGGTTACTTACCGAATTGCCAAACATAAAAGAAGTTACCCGTGTGGCATCGCTCCAGAAAGCCAGGGCCATGATGTCCATCATCTGGCGCACCTTTTCGGTGATATCCACTCCCATATTCATTTCAGAGAACTCATCAATCCGCATATTAAGTCGCACGATCTCTTCCCTGATATCGGGCGTGATGTTCTCTTCAAACTGCTGCTGTTTACCATAGCTGTCAATTCGTTTTTCCACCGACCTTATGGATTCCAGGTACTCTTCCAGCTTATCCTGGTCAGTTCTTCCCAGGCGCCTTTGCAGGCTTTTGGTATCGTCCATTACCATATCCAGCACACTCTGTTTCCAGGGATTTGCTTGCAGATTCACGCCGGGCACAAAATTTCTGAATAGCCGGTCAAATGCCAGTTTGGGATCTATCTCTTTAGAACAGGGCTGGGTTGGGGTTTTCCAGGATATGGCAGAACCATACAACCTGGTAAAGCCAACATTGGCATCAATACCGGAACTGATTCGCTCCAGGCCATATTCCAGTGACGGAAAAAGCGTCTGATGGCCTACATGACGGGCAATCAACTGGTCTACTGAAACGCCTCCGCTGTGCAGGTTATCACCGGTAGTTTTAAATATTGGCAGACAGGTAAGAAAACTGGCGGTTTTGGTATAGTGCCCGTCATCTCCCCGGTAGCTGCTCAGCCGGTTTCTTAGTTCATTCAGTACCAGTAAGTCGTCTTTGACGGCATTGAGTGGTGAGAGTATGGGCGACAATTCAAAGCCCCGCCCAAACTGCATCGGTGTCCACTTATCGGGGTGAACGCCATTGGGCATAAACATAAAAGTTGCCCGTAGCGGGGGATTTTTCATGGGAGAGGCCAATAATGAACCTGGATTCATAGCCTCCAGAAATGGCAAAGCGATGGTGGCTCCCAGGCCTTTAAGCATTCGGCGACGGGAAATGTGCCAGGATTTTTTCATAGGACGTCTAGTTTTCTTCCGTAATCATTTACCCGGTATCTGAAGGGGTATGACTTGACAAGTTCTTGGATGAGCATCGTGGTATTAAAATTATTTTCCAGCAATGTTTTGCTCAGGTGCTGCATGGTAGGTTCATCTACAAATTCTATGGAGCGACCAATGGCGTAGGTAAACATGCGCTCTACCAGGGTGCGGGCAAAATTTTCCTGCTTTTCCAACAGAATTTTTTTCAGCTCAACCGGGCCATTAAAGGTTTCGCCGCTGGCCAGGGTATCCCAGGCGATGATAAGCTCGCCATCACCGTAGGCATTGCGCCACCTGCCGGTAGCATCATAATGCTCCAGCCCAAAACCTATAGGATCCATTTTCTGATGGCAGCTGCGACATGCGTCATTGTCCCGATGAAATTCCAGTAGCTTCCTCAGGCTTACGCCATCCTTGACAGATTCTTCGGGCAGGTCACCCACATCAGGCGGGGGTGGAGGCGGCGGTGTCCCAAGGATTTCTTCCAGCACCCATTTTCCTCTGAGTACCGGGCTGGTTCTGAGGGGAAGCGAGGTAGAAACCAATACACTACCCATGCCCATCACACCGCCGCGGCTTTGGTCATTCAGCGCAACCTTACGCATCTCATCCCCCTCTACGCCTTCAATGCCATAGTGAGCGGCCAGGCTTTCGTTCAGAAAGGTATAATCACTGTCTATCAGGTCCAGAAAATTCCGGCTTTCGGTAAGCACATGGTAGAAATAATCCACGGTCTCCCGATACATAGAGGTTCGCAGTTCATCCGTGAAAAAGGGAAATCTTTCGGGGTCAACCGGGCTGCTTTCCTTCAGTTGGGTAATGCCCATCCACTGGGTGATAAAACTTTCTGAAAAACGGCGTGCTTTGGGGTCCTGCAGCATGCGTTCTACCTGCCGGGCCAGTACCTGCGGGTCGTGCAGGTTTTGCCGGTAGGCAGCGTCAAAAAGCGCCTGATCGGGCATGCTGGACCAGAGGAAGTAAGAGAGCCGGGTGGCCAGTTCAAAACTACTGAGGGGATAAGGTTTGTCAGTAGGTTGCTCATCTTCCACTTTGTACAGAAAATGGGGTGAAATCAGCACCGAGGTAAGCGATTGCTGTATCGCAAGGTCAAAACGGCGGGAGGGAGGAAGGGTATCACTGGAAGCGTACACCGCCTGGAATAATGACAGCAGGTCTTCCTTTTCTTCGGTCTTCAGAAAACGCCGGTACGCACGGCTGGCAAAAGGATAGAGCACTTTTTCGGCGTTTAGGCTGGGATGCTCCAGCGGGTCGGCATTGGTCAGCAACACACTGAGCCACTGCCAGCTTCTTTGCCACCAGCTTTCCAGATAGGGTTCAGGAACGATTTTTTGCCAAAGTTCAGGACTGGCGTAAGCCTCACTGATTATCTGTTCGGCAGCTTCATAATAACGTTCCAGTTTAAGGGGCGTGATAAAAAGGGTACGCGCATAATTGTCAAAACCACTGCCGCCGGAGCCATCCGAGGGAAAAAAAGTTTCGGCGCTGAAGTCAACGCCAAGCAGGTCCAGCATGGTATAATGGTACTCACGGTGGCTAAGCCTCCGAATAACGACCCTACCAGGATTATTTTCGGTCAGAGAACTGACCAATATGTCATTGATACCATCTACCAAAAGCTGGTATTCTTCATCGTTGAGGGATGGCTTGGTATCGGGGGGCATCTGTCCGGATTGTACCTGCTTGACCACCTTGAGCCAGATGTGGCCATCATCCAGTAGCCTGCCCGCGTTTTCGTATTTCTCCAGGTTAATGCCGCCGGCTACCTTTCCCACGTTATGGCAGCTGAAACAATGCTTATCCAGTACCGGCCTGATCTGATTGATGAAGTCATATTTGGGCTGAGCCGAAAGTGGTTGTAGTCCTCCTGACAGGCTCAGGAAACATACCATCAAAAAGAAATTAAAAGCGGGATGACTTTTCATGAATTAGGTTGCTGTATCAAGAAAAAAATGGCTCAGAATCTATTGAATGCATATAATTTAAGCAATCTCTTATTAATTCACAATCTGCTTTGTCAAAGAAGTTTGATAGTACTTCTTCTGGCTTATATCCTGCGGTTGCAGCAATTCAGGATTGCTAAGGTTGTTTTCATCCTGACCTGACGAATACTTTTTTACCAAAAGCTAAAGTATAGGGATGCAGATTTCATAAATAGTCTAGCGGATCGTTGTGATGGTCCTTTGACAGGTGGTTAAACTAACCTCGTTAAGCCCCTGGAGACTTCCAACAGGCGTTTTTTCAGGTCATCAGCAATTTAGGGGGGAGAAGATAAGAACTGCTGCTCAGAATGCGCAGTACTGCCGGTAAAACAACAAAACAACAGCAGCACGGGCATTAACACCCGAAGCTGTGTTGTCTTGTAAGTAGTAGATTGTTGCATTGATAGTGAAGTCTAAATTTATGACAATTAATAAAAGCACCGTAATAGGGTGACATAATTTTACAAATTTGTTAGTTTTTTACTTACCTTAAGTAAACTACCTAAAATTTCTGCCATGTTGAGATTGCTGTTACTTTCTGCACTTATCCTGTTCCTCCTGCCTGCCCAGGCACAAACGGAAAGAAGAAACCTTACCAAGCTCAATTTACTCAGTGAAGCATACCCCCAGGGGGTGTTGCCGGAAATATTGCTGCAGAAGCAGGACTGGCATCCTTTTCCCAAACATAGCGAAAGAGCGGACTGGGAGAGCCTGAATTCACCTCTGAGAAGAAGCTATCTCATCAGGGCTGAAGCAGCACTGGACTATGATTGGGCTCCGCTTCCCGCCACGACTTTTCTGGAATTTGCGCAAAATGGTAATCGTTCCAATTTTCAGGAAATACGTTCGCAGCGAAGAGAAGCGCTCATGCACCTGGTTCTGGGAGAATGTATGGACGGAAGGGGGCGTTATATGCAGGCCATTGTCAATGGCATCTGGGCTATTTGTGAGGAATCTTACTGGGGTGTACCTGCCCATTTGTACCTGCAGGAAGCGGGTCCCGGGCTGCCGGATGTTGAAGAGCCAACCATTGACCTTTTTGCGGCTGAAACAGCGGCTTTACTGGCCTGGACTGAATACCTGCTGAGTGAACAATTGGACGAAATTTCTCCCATGATCACCAAGCGGCTGGCGTATGAATTTGAAAAAAGAATTTTTGAGCCCTTTCAGTATAGAGATGATTTCTGGTGGATGGGATTTGACCGGAGCAGGCAAGTAAACAACTGGAACCCCTGGATCAACTCAAATATTTTGACTGCCTCATTGCTGCATTTGAAGGATGAAAAAAAGAAGTCATCTATTGTGCATAAATCATTACGAAGCCTGGACAACTTCCTGAATCCCTACCCGCAAGACGGAGGATGCGATGAAGGGCCCAGTTACTGGAGCAGGGCGGCTGGCTCACTTTTCGACTGCCTGGAAATTCTGTATGATGCTTCCGCCGGACAGATCAATGTATATGATGATACGCTGGTGCAGAAAATGGGTGCTTATATCTACAAAATGTATATCCATGACGACTATTTTGTCAATTTTGCCGATGCCTCGGCAGTTACAAATATTCCGGAGGATATTGTCTACCGCTATGGTAAGCGCATTGATGACAGTAATATGATGAGCATGGGCGCCTTTAAAGGTGGCCGGAGAAATCTGGAGGAGGATGCTCCGATCAGTGACCGCAGCATCGGTCGCCATCTGTATGCGATTTTTAACCGGAAAGATCTGGAAGAATACTATAACTTTTTCGCGAATACCACGCCTTATGTTTCTGAAGCCTGGTTTCCCGACCTTCAGGTGATGACTGCCCGCAGCCAGGTGGGTAGCCAAGAAGGACTTTTTGTGGCTGCGCAGGGTGGGCACAATGCTGAAAGCCACAACCATAATGATGTGGGCAATTTTATTGTCTATGTGGATGGTAGACCTGCTATCATAGATGTAGGCGTGGAGGAGTATACTGCCAAAACCTTCAGCCCCCAGCGCTATGATATCTGGACCATGCAATCTGCTTACCACAACCTGCCTACCATCAACGGCATGATGCAGATGCCGGGCAAAGATTTCCGGGCCGAGCATGTCAGCTACGAGGCATCTCCTTATGAAGTGGTTTTTTCACTGGACAT
The DNA here is from genome assembly GCA_964518125.1 of uncultured Porifericola sp. Lineage (GTDB taxonomy): Bacteria > Bacteroidota > Bacteroidia > Cytophagales > Cyclobacteriaceae > Catalinimonas. The sequence continues at coordinate 5,861 of CAZFFW010000186.1, read as the reverse complement.
AGACAAGGCTTATCCCAAAGAGGCTGGTATCAAACACTGGAAACGCGAAATTCGCTTTGACCGCGACACCTGGGTGCAGATTACTGATGATTATGAACTTACCAAAGTAAACGGAGCCATGCAGTATACCCTGATGACTGCCTTTACAGTAGAAGAGGTGGCGCAAGGCAAAATCAGGCTGGTAGACACGAATGGTTCAACGGAAACTAATGCTTTTATCTACTTTGATCCTGCTAAGTTTAGCCTGCTGACCGAAACCATAGAAATTACCGACCGACGCCTCTTAAAATCCTGGCCAGAGACAATTCACCGGATGCTGTTTACTGCCAAAAATCCGGCAAAGAAAGACCAGTGGCAGTTTACCATCGCTGAAGATGAGCAGGTAGAAGAATATTTTCTGAAGTAGGCGTAAGATTTTTATTGAAACGAAATGGGATAAACATACTGGCGAAGCTTACTTCTTCATTTGCTGAAAATTGTCATCATGTGGGGGCTAAATAACCCGGACTGTTCTCACATTTTCTCTCCCCCACTGGTCAAAGATCATTTTTAGCTGTGGATTGGGTTGGTCAAAATTGACATGCCGGTTGACATAATCCGTGATATTGATCAGGTACTGCTGGTATTGAACTTCATCGCAGCTTGCCTGGTATTCCAGTGAAAGTGCCATACGTGGATTAAATCCCAAATATCCCTCATTTTCATACAGGGTAATGCGGGCGTCAGGGCAGCCTTCATAGCGGAGGCTTACTTCCAGGCAATACTGCTCGTTCAGCGTATTTTTGAAAGCCCTTAAATCCAGAATCCGGAATTCCTGGCTTTCTCCCGAAAAAATTTCCTCGCTCATGGGCTGGCAGTCATTAGAGACAGGCGGTTGCAGTGCTATTTTCTGGTAGTTGATCTCTCCGGCGTAGGCAATGGAGTACTCTCCGATCCGTCCTGAAAAATTCAGGTCGCTGACCGAAAAAAAGACAGATGCACCTTCCTGAAGATCATTGATACCATTACAGGAATAGATCCTGACTCTTTCCTCAAAGTATTCCGGCATGAGTGCTTCCAGGAAAAGCTGCCCCTGCTGGTCCTGGTACACGGTGCCCAGCAGATTGCTGATGCTTAACAAGCTTGCATCTCCGGCCTGACAGGGATCCTCAACTTCCTCCTCTGGCTCACAGGAAAGCACAAAAAATAAGGTGATAAGACATCCGATGGTTCTAAAAAATGACATAAATCATAGATTGAGTGTGCTAATAAAACGTACTTGGCAGAAATTTATTCAGATTTGGGAAACCCTTTGGGATAAATTTCTTTTGATAGATTAGAATCCATCTAAATAACTCTTAAATTGCGGCTATCGTCCGTTTTTTTGTGCCAATTAATTGATGAAAACCCTAGACCAACTCAAACCGGGAGAGAGAGCCGTGATCAAGAATATAAAATCATCACCTTTGACCATCAAGTTACTGGAAATGGGTCTCCTGCCCGGTAAGGAGGTAAGATTTAATTTTAGTGCGCCCTTTGGTGACCCCATCTCCGTACGTATATCAGGTTATAACCTTTCTTTAAGAATTGACGAAGCGAGCCAAGTAGAAATCTTATGAACCAACCTGCCGATACATTAGCGTCCAGTCCTGCCCTCAAATCTCATAGTAGCATAGCCCTTGTTGGAAACCCTAATTCAGGTAAAACCACCATTTTCAACCTGCTCACCGGCCTCAACCAGAAAGTAGGCAATTATCCCGGTGTCACTGTTGATAAAAAAAGTGGCAGAACAAAGCTACCAACAGGTACTGTAGCTGAAATTATTGACCTGCCCGGTACCTACAGTGTCTATCCCCGCTCGGCGGATGAGAAAGTGGTACTGGATGTGCTGATGCATCCGGATCAGAAGAAGCGTCCTGATGCGGTAGTGGTAATCGCCGACATGAATAACCTGGAGCGCAACCTGCTCCTTTTTACCCAGATTCGTGATCTGGCCATACCCTCCGTGCTGGTGCTGAATATGGCAGATATCGCCCGTAGGAAGGGCGTACGAGTGGACACCAAGCTGCTGAGTCAGAGGTTGGGAAATGTGCCGGTAGTAAGCATGAATGCCCGTAGCGGTGAAGGACTTGCCGACCTGAAGAAGGTGCTGGCTGATCAGATTCACTACGAAGAGAAACCCTTCCTGGATGTATATCCCTTTGCGGCAGAGAGTATTGCCGAAGTCAGGCAGATGTTTCCTGTCCGTAACTATTACGAGGCTTACCAACTTCTGCAAAATGCTGAAAGGCTGCTCTTTGTAGACGAAAAACAGGAGGGGCAGCTTAAGGCCATCCGCAGCACCTACGGCTTTGACGGTAACAAACTGCAAATCCAGGAGACTACCGAGCGCTACCGCCTCATACAGCAGATACTGCAGGACACCATCAGTACGCCTACCAATGATGAGCAGCTTTCCCTCTCTGACCGGATTGATAACATACTCACCCATCGGGTATTTGGCTACCTTATCTTCTTCGGTATACTTTTCCTGATCTTTCAGGCCATTTTTGCCTGGGCCAGCGTGCCGATGGATTTTATAGACTACATCTTTGCTGAATTCAGCGGATGGATACAGGATTACCTGCCCGGGGGAGTACTGACCGACCTGCTGGCCGAAGGTATCGTGCCCGGTATAGGAGGCATTGTGATCTTTGTACCTCAGATAGCCATCCTTTTTCTTTTTATCGCATTGCTGGAAGAATCTGGCTATATGTCCAGGGTAGTTTTTCTGATGGACAAAGTGATGCGCAAAGTAGGCCTTAATGGGCGAAGTGTAGTGCCCCTGATCTCTGGATTGGCTTGTGCCATCCCGGCCATCATGGCTACCCGCAGTATTGACAGCTGGAAAGACCGCCTGATCACTATCATGGTCACACCGCTGATGAGTTGCTCCGCCCGACTGCCGGTTTATACCGTGTTGATCGCGCTGGTAGTTCCGCAGGAAGCAGTCTGGGGCTTTGTCAGCCTGCAGGGGCTGGCCCTGATGGGCATGTACTTGTTAGGATTTGTGGCGGCACTGGGATCGGCCTGGCTGATGAAACTGATTGTGCGTACTACAGAGCGAAGCTTCCTCATCATGGAGATGCCCGCCTACCGCTGGCCCCGCTGGAAGAACGTAATTATTACGGTTTTTGAAAAATCCAAAACCTTTGTCATAGAAGCTGGTAAGGTTATCCTGGCGGTTTCCATAGTGTTGTGGGTGCTGGCATCTTACGGTCCGGGTGACGATATTGCCCTGGCAGAAAAACAATTAAGAGAGGAGGCAGCCAACAGTAATGATCCGGCTTTGTTAGATAATCTGGAGGTGGCCGTTTCTGCCTCACAACTGGAAAACTCATTCGCCGGTAAATTTGGTCAGTGGATAGAGCCGGTTATCAGGCCGCTGGGCTATGACTGGAAAATTGGTATAGCCCTGATATCGTCCTTTGCCGCTCGTGAAGTTTTTGTGGGTACCATGGCAACCCTCTACAGCGTAGGCGAGGACTTTGATGATGAAAGCACCATCATTGGCCGTATGCGGGCCGAACGTAATCCTCAGGGAGATTATGTATTCCGTCCTGCTGTGGCTTTTTCGCTGCTGGTATTTTATGCTTTTGCAATGCAGTGTATGAGCACCATTGCCGTCGTATACCGGGAGACCAAAGGCTGGAAGTGGCCGCTGATACAAACAGTCTATATGACTGCCCTGGCCTATGTATCAGCCCTGGCGGTTTACCAGATTTTTTCTTAAAAAGCTTGATAATGATACAGGAAATCATACTCATACTTATTTTTGCAGCTGCACTTTTCTATTTGGGAAGGCTGGCCTATCGTAGTTTTTCTAAGGACAGCGGCTGCGCCAAAGGTTGTGGTAGCTGTAATGCTGTAGACTTCAAAAAAATCCAGGATCAGATCAGGCAGAAAGAAAGTAAAAAGGAACATGCGTAAGCTGCTGCTTCATGTTTTTTTAGGTATAACGGCATTTCTTGTTTCTGCCTGTCAGCCTGAAAATGAAACCCTTGTTTTTGTCGTCAGGCATGCTGAAAAGGTGATTACCGAAGAGACGGACGATCCGGCGCTTACCGAAAAAGGGCAACTTCGTGCAGAAAAGCTGTTTTCCAGCCTGCAGCTTGATACGGTACATGCACTCTACAGTACTGACTTCAAACGAACCAAAGCTACCTTGCAACCTCTTGCTGAACAGTTCGGACTTATGGTTGGCCTGTATGAAGCACACGCATACGAAGGTTTGGCAGAAAAAATCAGAGCTGAAAATTCCGGGCAGAATGTAGTGGTCTCCGGACATAGTAATACTGTGCTGCCCATCATAGAAGCATTGGGCGCCACACCGCCTCTGGACAGTATTGGAGAAAATGAATATGGCTATATTTTTCGGGTAAGTCTGGAAAATACGCCAGCAGTTAAGGTACTTCAGTACCGCGGTATAGAATAAATGCCCACCGGAAAATGTATCAGTGGGCATTTTTAGCAGGTCTTGCTGCCTTATTTTTCTACATTGATATAACCCAGGTTGATAATGTCATCATAAGGTTCCTGCGACCTGAGAACCACAAAATAAACATCATGACGTCCATTTACAGGCGATGCTATTTTTGCGCTTACCCTGGCTGATCCTTCTGAACCGACGGTAGAAGAATAAGGCGTACTGGCAATTACCTGTCCTTCCTGAGAGTCTATTCTGACTTCAATGGTCCCTTCCTTATCTGCTCCATATTCAAAGGTAAATCCCCTGATACCACTGAGATCAACATTCTTAAGCAGGATGTGGGCCTTGTGATTACCGCCGCCCAGTGAATTGCCCCAACGGGTGAAACCGGGATGCGCGTCGGCAAAGGCTGTTTTGACGCGCGCCGAGCGCAGGCTCAGTAGCTCTTTGCCGCTCAGCGGGGCAATGCCATTTGCCCCTTTATCCATATAGGAAGCCATCAGCAGGTATCTGCCATTCTGGTCATCTTTGCTGTGCTCCCGAAAAGCGATACTTCCCTGCAGGGGTAGTTCCCGTACTTTCTCTTTGGGTTCGGCAAGGGATAGAATGTATTCTACCATTTTGCGGGCATCCTGGGTGGACACCTGGGGGTGGGCGCTCATGACGTTAGTCGTGCCCCAGTTTCCGGCTCCGCCGTTGATGATTTTTCGCGCCAGTTGACCAACTGCTCCGGGAACCTCCTTATATCGCTGCGCTACCTCACTATAAGAGGGACCAACGGATTTCTGGTCAACGGTATGGCAGGCTTTACAGTCACTGGAAGCAATCAGCGTATTGCCGGGCATGCCTAATGTGAGCAGGTTTTCTTCCTGGTGACCCTGAGGATCTTCGGCAGGCAGGTTGCCTATGTCTGGGTTGTAATCAAAAAACACATTGACATCCCGGGGATTGATGTCGCCGTCTTCTGCATCTTTTACCTCAACCTGGTACTCAAAACGCTCACCTTCCCAGAAGAATGACTTATTGTCGTTGGTGGCAAATAACACTTCAGGAGGCGCATTGCCCACCCGTACCTCAATGGTATCCATATCACTAAGTCCGGACTGGTCGGTTACCCTCAGTACGACATCATAGTTGCCAGCTTCGGTAAATGTGTAGGATGGATTTTTTTCTTCCGAACCTACCGAGCTACCGTCAAACAACCACTGGTAGCTGATGGCATCATCATTATCCAGGTCACGGCTGCCCCGGCTGGTAAATTGTACCTTCATGGGTGACTGACCGGCGGCATGTCTCATTGGGTTCAGCCTGTTCTCAGAAGTAAGCTGTGATACCTTATTTCTGAAAGCCGTCGCTACGGTATCCACAATACCAGCCTGGGCTATGGGTGAGCGATTACCAGTATTGTACTCAA
>CAZFFW010000185.1:0-11240 GCA_964518125.1 uncultured Porifericola sp. | reverse complement strand
ATTATCAGGATTTGTATGCCTGGTATTTATCGATAAAAGCCTGGAAGTGCTGCTCCAATTTGTTCCAACGGCCCTCCTCTATGAGCTCCCGGGGAAATAACTGGCTGCCCAGGCCCAGCCCGCTGGCCCCTGCCTCCAAAAAATCGGTGAAGTTTTCCAGGCTGATCCCCCCTACCGGGATCAGTTTTAACTGGTCAAGGGGTGCCAGTAAGTCTTTGAGGTAGGAGGGCCCCAGCCTGCCGGCAGGAAAAAGCTTGACCATGTCTGCCCCAGCCTGCCAGGCACGGTATACCTCGGTGGGGGTAAAGGCCCCGGGAAACACAACAGCCCCGGCACCTTTGGCTGCGACGATCACGCCTTCGTCCAGAATAGGGGTCACGATAAAGGAGGCTCCCGCCTGCAGCGCTGCGTCCAGGTCCTGCAGGGTACAAACGGTCCCGGCGCCTATGTTCAGCTGGGGAAATTTTTCTGAGAGCATCTGTATCATCTCCCTTGCCCCGGGACTGTTCATGGTCACTTCCAGGGTAGTAAAACCACTCTTAGCGTAGATTTCGGTCATCTTCAGCAGGGAAGGCAGGGGCATTTTGCGTAAGATGCCGATCAGCGGCATCTGCTCAAACGACTGAAAAGAAAAGGCCGGTGTACTCATAGGTTTAGCTGTTGTAAGCATTGATACTGGCCCAATATCGTAGCTTCTTCGGTAGAGAACAAACGAATTGTTTTGTCTCCGTACAATTGCTGCAAGGCTTTCTGGTAGAGCTCAGCCAACGGGCCGTCAGCGATCAGGCTGATGGAGTTCGCGACAGAACCCGGTATTGCCCTTAGTTCGTTGCCGATCAGCAGGCCGCTTAGATATGCGGCAGGATCAGGGTAGGCAGGATTGCCCAGTACATGGCGGGCACGAATGGTAAATAGCTCATGCAGCAGCGGACCTGCCGAAGCCGCTACGCCCCGCAGGAATGACTGCTGGTCAGCGGCTGTTCCGGTAGGTTTCAGGCTGTGCTGTAGAATGCTGTGGTTTTGCAAAAGAGCAAACACTTCACCGGTCATATAGGTACGGAAATCCATCAGGCGGCCATTTTGTATCACCGCATGCTTGGAATGCGTACCGGGTAGTATCATCATGCTGTTCAGTCCGAGACTATCCTGTCCGGCCAGGTCCGCCTGCTGCGCTGCCCCGATGATCTGCACTTCCTCGCCCCGCATCACATCTTCATCACTGGCTACGCCTGACAGCAGTAGGGTGTACTCATCCAACTGTTCGCTGATCAGATTGGGTGTAGATAGGTCCAGGGGCAGCGGGGTATAGGGCAGCTCCTGGATACCAATGGTGGAGGAGGCCATCCCCGATATGATGCAATAGGTTTGATGTGCAGTATCATTTCCTAGCAGCAGTTTGATTTCCGACCTCAATAGCCGCATTTTTTCTTCACGGTCCAGGTTGATCTGGCCAAAGCCCTTATCTTTATGGTAAAGGCTTTTTACCACCTTCAGCTCCGGAATACTGACCAGGCGGAGGCGGAAAGAGGAAGTACCCCAGTCGCAGCTTATGAAGTGATTTTGCATAGTTAGCTAAGGTACAAATGCTTTTTCTGATAGAAAATAGCTTTCTACAATCTGAGGGTTCTGATAAAATCAGTCACGAAATGGGGCTGACTCAGTAAGAAACAGATAGAGCAATAAAGATGGGTATTTGTATAAACTTTGATCTGTAGACCAACATTTTATAAGCTGGAGTGATATATCCTTGAAACATGGATCATACTTTTGAGTGATTTTGTCAATCTAATGCCTAGCGCGATTTACACATTTTCCAAAGGCAGCCTGTTGAGTAAAGCAGGATGATCTGTGACATTTTTTATTTTCAATTATTTTTATCCCATCAATATATGAAACTACTCGTCATCAATACCGGAAGTTCTTCCATCAAGTACCAGCTGTTTGACATGCAGGAAAAAAAGGTGCTGAGCGCGGGGCTGGTTGAGAAAATCGGGGAAAGCAGCGGCAGGATCAGCCATCGCCGAATGTTTGCCGACGGCAGTATCCGGAAAAAAGAAGCTGCGCAGGCAGTAAAAGACCACCGCCAGGGCCTGGAAACCGTCAGCCAGTTACTGCAGGATAAAGAAGTGGGGGCGATCAGCGATCCTTCCGAGATCAAAGCTGTGGGCCATCGGGTGGTACACGGCGGAGACCGATACAGTGAGGCAACGCTGATCACCGATGAAGTGAAGCAAACCATTGAGCAGTTCGTGCCCCTGGCGCCCCTGCACAATCCTCCCAACCTGGAAGGTATCTCGGTGGCAGAGCAGGTTTTTCCTACGGCCAAACAGGTGGCCGTATTTGATACGGCTTTTCACCAAAGCATGCCCAACTATGCCTATCGCTATGCCATACCGGAGCAATTGTACCGCCAGCATCATCTCCGGATTTACGGTATGCACGGTACCTCCCACCAGTATGTGAGCCAGCAGGCAGCACGCTACCTGGGGCTGCAGCAGCATGCCATAAACGCCATTAGCATCCACCTGGGCAACGGCTGCAGTATGGCGGCTATCCAGGCCGGCAAAAGTGTGGATACCAGCATGGGACTGAGCCCGCTCCCCGGTTTAGTCATGGGTACACGCTCCGGCGATATTGACCCGGCGGTGATCTTTTACCTGGCCAATCACCTGAAAATGCCGGTCAGCGAAATTGACCAGCTACTAAATAAAGAAAGCGGGCTAAAAGGTATCACCGGGGAGAATGATATGCGTAGCATCAGCGAGCGTGTTGAGGCAGGGGATGAGCAGGCAAAACTGGCCATTGCGATGTACTGCTACCGGATCAGAAAATATATCGGAGCTTACCTGACCGTATGCGGCCCTATTCAGGCCCTGATCTTTACTGCTGGCGTGGGCGAAAACAGTGCCCTGGTGCGTGAAAAAGCATGCGAAGGACTGGAACACCTGGGAATCAGTTTAAATGCGGCCAAGAACCTGCAGAAGAAAAGTGGCATACAGGAAATACAGGATGCGCAAAGCCATGTGAAAATACTGGTAGTACCCACCGATGAAGAGCTATCCATCGCCGAGCAGGCTTACGCCCTCATCAGCTGATACATTCTTATGCAAAAAAAAAATTAACCTCATGGCGTATATTTCCGTCTGTATACAGAATTTACACATAAGCTAGCAATTCAGTATGGAGAAAGGCATTAACCGCAAACGCGCACAGGAGTCTCGCGCGGCCATAGAAAGACTCTACATCACCATGCGTCACCTCTTCAACCGGGGTTCTTACAAGCCTTTCGGCATTTCCGGACTTTCCCTGCGCGAGGCGCTGCTTACCCTCAGTCCGGAGATCTACGGCAGCATGGCCGATGAAGAAAGGGTAGAAATGGACGGACTGCTCTACGTGATGGACCGTCTGCCCAAAGGCATAGAAGAGTGCCGTTTTATCCGCCTGATTTCCAAAGAAGGTTTCGCAGATTCTAATTTTGAGGTCATCATTCCACCCAAACGGAGGCGTAACTGCTACCGCATAGACCACGAGCAGATGTTTGTGGAAATGACACGGGGCAGAAGCGACATCTACGACATACTCACCCACCTGACTTTCCTCTACATAGAAGCTTCCAAGATTCTACGGAACAGCATGGATGCCAAGGGAAAGCTGCGAAGAGACTGGTTTAAGCTGGAAGAAATCGTACAGAAAGAGGAAAGGGGAGAGGACTTCAACGTAGAAATTGCCTATACCTATCTGAGCAATATCCTGGGCAGAACTTTTGAGGAGACAGAAATCGCCTGTAAAAAATTTGCTGCCTCCAAAGCTAATAACGGTCTTTTTCATATTACCTACTGGCTGGGGCGGATTGCCATTGAAGAATACAAAGAAGGAACAGACCGGGAAGTCATCTTTTCTTCCAGCCTGCGAGACCGGGTGGGACATCATATCTATGGAGAACGCTGGGCCAACACCATCAAAACATATTTCCTGAAAAACGACTGGTTTGACCGCCCGGTACACGTCATCAGTGCCAATATGCATAGTGTCATCAATGTACTCTACGCCCGGGCAGCACTCCAGAAGTCGCGTACTGAGTATACCATTTACGAACTGGCTACCCTGATCAGTGATCCTGATAATGATGCGATGCGGCTGAAAATCAGGAATTACGCCCAGAAGAATGGTATGCACCAGATTGATGATCCCAGGGTGACCAATATCTCCGTGCAGATTATCAATACAGAAATGATAGACTTTGAGCTGAACGCCGAGGATGTAGGGCTGGACGAAAAATATGTTAAGAAAGAAAAGCCCATACTGCTGATCATGGACTATCCCTTCGGAGAACAGGGCTATGAGCTGATGGACGAACTGCTGAAGCCCCTGGATGAAGAACCAGAAATGACACTTAACGTAAAGTCAATTTCCATTATGGGAAAAGCAGGTATCCTGGAAGGCAAAAAAGGGGACATCATGATCCCCAACGCCCATGTTTTTGAAGGTACAGCCGATAATTATCCGTTTGAAAATGACCTGGACCGGGAAGATTTTGAAGGGCAGGGGCTGGAAGTATATGACAACGGGCCAATGATCACCGTTTTGGGGACTTCCCTGCAGAACCGGGACGTATTGCAGTATTTCCTGCGCTCATCCTGGCGGGCCATCGGGCTGGAAATGGAAGGTGCCCACCTGCAGAAGGCCATACAATCGGCAGCTCAGGTCCGCAAAAGCATTAGCAAAGAGGTAGTGCTCCGCTATGCTTACTATGCATCAGATAACCCCCTGGTCACCGGCCATACCCTGGCTTCCGGCAGCCTGGGAAAAGAGGGCATCAAACCCACTTACCTGATTACCCTCAATATACTGAAGAAAATATTCCGCGATAAGCCGGTAAAGAAAGCGGCAGGAAGTAAGTCCTGACAAGGCTTACTTTCCGTCCAGTTCCTCGTTCCCTTCGGGAGGTTCACAGAAGGCCATCAGCTTTCTTTCTACCTCCCAGTCATCCTGTATACTGTCGGCTTTGGGATGTGTTTGTTCAAACCACTGTAGCATGACCTCCTGCATTTTTTCTACTTCTTCCCTGTAGGCCGGGTCAACGTACAGATTGCTTGTTTCCCCAGGGTCATTGATGACATCATACAGGCGGTGGGTAATGCCCGGCGCCGGATAGCCGGTGGCATAGCCCTGCTGCAGGTCACGCTGGCCGGTGGTAAATATGTATTTATACCTTTCGCCCCGCACCATCGCCTTATTATCGGCCAGAAACTCAGAAAAAACATAGTCTTTGTGTTCGCTTGTGTCGCCCTTGATGACGGGCATCAGGGACTTACCCTGAAGACCCTCAATAGGTGGCAGATCCAAAGCCGCCAGCATGGTTGGTACCAGGTCAACATATTCGGTCAGTACGTCCGATTTTTTGCCTGCTTCCAGCTGTTGACCACCCTGCACGATGAGGGGCGCCCGTACTGCCGGTTCCCACATCATGTGTTTTTCAAAGCGCTTGTGGTCGTTCAGCAGATAGCCATGGTCACCAATGTACATCACCAGGGTATTGTCAGTAAGGTTCAGGCTGTCCAGCTGGTCCAGTATCTTTCCTACATTTTTGTCCAGGTATTCTACTGAAGTATAATAGGAGGCGATGATCCCTTTGCGTTCTTCTTCGGTCAGGTCACGGAAAACCTGTGGTATCCACTGATCATCTTCTTCGCTGCCCTGAGGGTAAGGTACATCTTCCGGCTGGTAGCGGTTTCGGTATTCTACCGGGAAATTAAATGGCGAGTGAGGCTCATGGAAACCCACCCAAAGCAGAAATGGCTTTTCCTGGTTTTCCTCCAGGAAATGTCGGGCCTGGTCTGCATACCAGGTGCCGATGTCAAACTCATCGTACTGGTCGGCAGGCAGCATATCGGCATTCAGCCAGATACTGGCAGGATCGCGGAATGGCTTCCAGGGGGGGCGGGTGGCTATGGTATCCGGCACATCAGGGACATCCGCTGTTTCCATAAAAGCATTGTAGTCTTTACGTTCAATTTTGTAATCAAAACCATGATTACTAGGCTGGTTCCAGTCATTAAAATGGTTTTTTCCGATAATGGCTGAAGTGTAGCCATAATTTTCCAGGTGGTCCGCGATCGTGATTTTTTCCTCCTTTAAGGGCGTTCTCAGCAGCGTTACTTCCGCAGCATGCGGATAAAGGCCGGTCAGAAAAGACTGGCGGGAGGCACTGCAGAGCGGCGCATTGGCGTATGCCCGGTTAAACTGTACGCCCCGGCTGGCCATCCGGTCCAGGTTGGGTGTCCTGACAACTTCATTACCATAGGTGCCGAGAATATTGGCAGAATGATCATCACCGATGATGAGTACTATATTCTGAAACTTCACCTCGGGGGGGGATGACTGCTCATTTTCTTCCGGCTGTTGTTGGCAACTGACTATCACGGAACAGAGTACCAAAAAAAATATCCAGGTGAATGATCTGAAATGTGGAAAAAGCATGGGTAGTGGTTGTTTTTTTCTTTTCAAAGCAAATTATACTACTTATTTATGTAAGATGCATACTGTCGTCTCAGGATATTTGCTGCACCCACCCTAAGAATGCTACAGCCATAAGCCAAGGCTTAAAAAAGATAAAGCGGAGAGTGCAGGCAGAACGCAGCTGTGCTCAGTAGAGGATGAACGATGAAGAAACAAGCCGCAGATTCCGCAGCATCATAGTTCTTTTTCCTAAGAATTTTTACCGGCTGATTTTTAATCAAAGGATAGAATTATCATAATTTCATAAAAAGAATGTTTCATTTTTGAGGATTTTGTGTTACTTTAGGGTATTCTCTAAAGAATGTTTAATCTCAAAAACTGACATTTTTTGAACGCTCAACGGACTTATTCTTATCATAAGCTTTTTTGGAGCCCTGCTCAATTCTTTACTTTTTGCTTTTCTTTTCTGACGCTCAGCCGTGATCGCTTATATAATTTGGTGCTTCTATCAGGATGCCAAAGTATCTTTGTGTCGGTTTACCTTATTGCTCCGCTGCCATTTCTTAAGATACTCCTTACAAAAACTGAAAACCTTTTAGCCTCTTTTGGGTGTTCTATTATCAGGTCCCGTCCTCAGGTTGATTTTTTTAGACTGACTCCTTTTTGACCGGACCTGCGAATTACCCCTTTTGAACTGCTTTAGTCACTTTAGTGTCAGCCTGAATCCAGGTATGTTGCTTTAGCTGTAGCGTTATTTCTTGTTTTCAATGTAACTATATAAATATTTTTTATGATAAAATTATTCAAATCCGGTATTTTGCCCATACTGTCAATTTGCTGTTGGTTCACTGCCTGCCAGCCACAGAAAGAAGGGACAGTAAAGTCAAGCAAAATGCAGACCCTGCCAGTCACCAGTATCATCATGAAGGATACGGTACTGGCACACGAATATGTAGCCGATATACAGGCAGTGCAGAACGTGGAACTACGCGCCAGGGTAGCGGGTTTTCTGGACCGCATATATGTAGACGAAGGGCAGGACGTTCGCAAAGGCCAGATTCTCTTCAAGATCAATGACGAAGAGTATAAAGCCGAACTGGCGAAAGCTCGGGCCAACCTGCAGAATGCAATCGCCGAGGCCAAAGCGGTAGAGCTGGAAGTAGACCGCCTCCGCGTTCTGGTGGAAAAGAAGGTGGTATCAGATACCGAACTGGATGTGGCCATGGCCAAACTTGAGGCGGCCAAAGCCAGGATTAATGAAGCTGAATCCGCCCAGTCCAATGCCAGTATGCGCTTATCCTACACCAGTATACGGGCTCCCTTTGATGGTATCATTGACCGCATCCCCCTCAAACGGGGTAGCCTGATAGACAATGGCACCCTGCTGACCACAGCTTCCGATATCAGCGAAATTTTTGTTTACTTCTACGTCTCAGAAGCTGAATACCTGCACTACGTCAAGAATAAGGACCAGCAGGACAGTAATGAAGTGCAACTGATCCTGGCCGACGGTAGTGATTATCCTTACCCGGGAAGTATAGAAACCATGGAAGGTGAGTTTAAAGCCAGTACTGGTTCCATCGCTTTCCGTGCGCGTTTTCCCAATCCGGACCAACTGCTGAAACACCGGGCCACCGGCCGCATCCGCCTGTACAACCGTATAGAAAATGCCGTGATTGTTCCGCAGAAGTCAGTCTTTGAGATCCAGGACAAAAACTATGTGTACATACTGGATGCCAACAACCAGGTGAAGCTCAAGAATTTCATCCCGATGACCCGTTTTTCTCATTACTACATCGTGGAGTCAGGGCTGGAGCCTGGTGACAGGATCGTTTATGAGGGGATACAGAACCTGCAGGACGGTATGACGATTGATCCCCGGCCCGTAGACATGGATACCTCATTTGTGTACCAGGTGAATTCACAGAACATTTAACCCCCTTTTTTCAGCGCATGTTTGATATATTTATTCGTCGTCCGGTTCTTTCCATTGTCATTTCCCTGCTGATTACCCTGCTGGGAATCCTTTCTTTTTTCACCTTACCCGTTGCGCTCTTTCCCGATATTGCCCCTCCATCAGTGAAGGTGCGGGCCAAGTACCGGGGTGCCAATGCGGATGTGGTGGCCAATACGGTAGCCGCACCCCTGGAAAAAGTCATCAATGGCGTGCCGGGCATGACCTATATGACCTCTGTTTCAAGTAACAGGGGAACAGTCGTACTCAAAATATTTTTTGAAAAAGGCACTGACCCCAATGTGGCAGCGGTAGAAGTGCAGAACAGGGTTTCCACGGTAGTTAATAACCTCCCGGAGACCGTGGTGAAGGCCGGTGTGACTACCGAAAAAGAAGTGGAAGGCCTGCTGCTCTACATCAATATCATGAGCGATGATATCTCGCTGGACGAAAAATTTATCTACAATTTTGCTGACCTGAACGTACTGCAGGAGCTGAGAAGGGTAGACGGTGTCGGCTTCGCCGAAATCATGAGTACCAAGGATTATTCTATGCGGGTGTGGCTCAAACCGGACCGCATGACGGCCTATGAGGTATCTACCGAAGAGGTGGTCAAGGCCATCAATGAACAGAACGTGGTGGCGGCACCGGGCATCGTTGGGATCAGTAATGACAAGTTTCCGCAGATGCTACAGTACGTGCTGCGCTATCCCGGAAAATTCAATGAACCTGTGCAATACGAAGAGCTTGTGATTCGGGCCAGTGATGATGGTTCTATCCTGCGGCTCAAGGATGTGGCTGATATTGAACTGGGAAACCTCAATTACGGCCGTATCTCCCGTACCGACGGGAAACCAGCTGCAGCCATCATGATCATCCAGCGTCCGGGCTCCAATGCACGGGACGTGATAAACCGGGTAAAAGATAAAATGAAAGAACTGGAGGCCGGTTCTTTTCCTCCGGGTATGCAGTACAAGATCACTTATGACGTATCCCGCTTCCTGGATGCTTCCATAGAAGAGGTTATCCGCACGCTGATAGAGGCATTTATCCTGGTATTCCTGGTAGTATTCATATTTCTGCAGGACTGGCGTTCTACCCTGATCCCTGCGCTGGCGGTGCCGGTAGCACTGATCGGTACGCTCTTTTTTATGGAGCTGATGGGCTTCTCCATCAACCTGCTGACGCTCTTTGCCCTGGTACTGGCCATTGGTATCGTGGTGGATAATGCCATCGTGGTGGTGGAAGCAGTACATGCCAAGATGGAAGAAAAAGACCTTTCTCCCCGTGAGGCCACTTTTGCGGCCATGCATGAAATTGGCGGGGCTATCGTCGCCATTACGCTGGTGATGTCCGCCGTATTCGTACCGGTAGCCTTCATGCCGGGCGCGGTAGGAATTTTCTACAAACAGTTTTCGCTTACCCTGGCAGTGGCCATTGTCATTTCCGGGGTCAATGCCCTTACGCTCACTCCGGCACTCTGTGCGATGATGCTGCGCAATACCCATCGGGAAGAGAGCAGAAGCTGGCTGCAGCCGGTTTTTGACCGGTTTAACCATGCTTATAATCGTTTTGCCGGTAAGTACAGTACCATCATTGCCTTTATCGCCTGGCGTCGGTGGCTGACCCTTGGGATGCTGATTTTCTTCTTTGCGGCTACCTGGGGCATCAGCCGGATACTGCCTTCCGGATTTATCCCGGTAGAGGATCAGAGTATGATCTATGTGAATGTCACCGCTCCTTCGGGTGCCACCGTTGACCGCACCAAGGAAGTACTGGATGAAATTCAGCACATGACGCAGGACATTGAGGCTGTCGCATCTTTTACATCACTGGCCGGCTATAGCCTGACCAACGGACTTTCCGGTGCATCCTACGGCATGGGTATGGTCAACCTGAAGACCTGGGAGGAGAGAGAAGAAGGGATTGATGAAGTAGTCGCCCAACTGCAGCAGAGGATTAGCCACATCACTGATGCACAGGTAACCTTTGCCCTACCTCCCACGGTACCGGGCTTTGGTAATTCCAGTGGGTTTCAGATGAAGATACTGGACCAGACCAATAGCGGTAACCTGCAGAAAATGTCAGAGATCACCGAGAATTTTATCAGGGCGCTGGGAGAGGCACCGGAGATCAATTTTGCTTATACTGACTTTGACCCCAACTTTCCGCAGTACATGATCACTGTAGACCAGGATATGGCTGCCAAGAAGGGCGTAACGATCCACCAGGCGATGAATACGCTGCAGACCCTGGTAGGGGGGCTCTACACCTCGGATTTTGTGCGATTCGGGCAGATGTACGATGTGATGATACAGGCCTCTCCTGAATACCGGGCCAAGCCGGAAGATGTGCTGAACCTCTCCGTTAAGAATGAGCAGGGAGAAATGGTGCCCTATTCCACCTTCATCAACATGAAGCGCGTCTACGGTCCTGAACAGCTCACCCGCTTCAATATGTACACTTCTTCCACTGTCAAAGGGGAGCCTGCAGCTGGCTACAGTAGCGGGGATGCGATCAATGCCATACACCGGGTAGCGGCAGAAAACCTGCCCCGTGGCTACGGCTACGACTGGTACGGTATGAGCCGGCAGGAGGTCAACTCCGGTAACCAGGCTATCTATATTTTTATCATCTGCCTGGTATTTGTGTATCTGCTGTTATCTGCCCAGTACGAGAGCTTTCTGCTGCCGTTGCCGGTCATTCTTTCGCTGCCTACCGGGGTTTTCGGCTCCTTCCTGGCACTGGAACTGCTGGGGCTGCAGAACAACATTTATGCGCAGGTGGCCCTGATCATGCTCATAGGGCTGCTGGGTAAAAATGCCAT
>CAZFFW010000184.1:0-11269 GCA_964518125.1 uncultured Porifericola sp. | reverse complement strand
ACCTCAATAAATTTCTTAAGCTAACTGAGAAATAGTGAAATTTGAATTCAGAAATTGTATTTTAACTGACGTGAGTCAGCATTAAAAACAACAATTGAAATGGAACGCCTGAAACTACTGTTATTTTCAACACTCCTACTCATATGCCATGGAAACCTCCTAGCTCAGCAAAGTCCTTTAAGTGCGAACTATGTCGGATTAATTCCTTCCGTACTTGTTGAACCTTACGATACGGTTGACGCAGTTGAAATTAACTTTTTCCCCTTCCTTTATGAATTCAGGATGGGAACAAACAATGACTTAGGTTTTCAAATCAGACCTATACTAAACTATAGATTTCTCAAAGCTCAAAACGGTTTTAGTCAAATAGGTGGAACAATGGTTATCAACAAATACTTTCTTAAGGTTTTTGATGATAACTTCTGGCTTAAGCCTCAATTGGGCGTCTATTACACGTATGCCTATAATCGTCTTGACAAAGTAAACACCATGACCTTGGGAATAGAGCCTGGGGCTTTCATGAAAATATCTGAGAACTTTTCCCTATCAGTAAACCTACAGCCTGGGATAAATTATTATCCAGATAAATTCTCGCAAGAGTTTGTAGATTCAGAAAATGGTTTTAAAGGCCATCTTGGAATAATTTTTCATGTCGGCTATAATTTCTAAGAGGTAAATACTGCCAACCTTCTGCAAGTACTATGCAACGGGCGATGCCCTTGCTAGCGCCAGCAGTGGCCCTTACCTGCCATCGAAGAAAATCCCTTACATTTGCTAAAAAAAATGCCAGAGATTAGCAGGTTTTATGGAATAATCATCAGAATGTTTTACAACGATCATAATCCACCCCATTTTCATGTGATTTATCAGGACAATGAAGCTTTAATTGATATAAATACGTTGAAAATCATGAATGGTAGTTTGCCTAAAAGAGCGAAAGCTTTAGCTATAGAATGGGCCATTGAACATCGGGATGAATTATTGGCGAATTGGCAAAAGGCCAGAAACAATGAAAGCTTAGAAAAGATTAATCCACTAGATTAGACACCGTAAATATGATAAAGATAAGTAACTTACGATTACTAGATGGAGTGAAAATACATTTTACATTTAGCGACAATAAAGAGAAAATAGTTGATTTTGCTCCATTCATCAAAGATGATAAACTGAGCAGTGCGTTAAAAGATCAAGTTTTTTTTAAGCAAGTAAAGATTTACGAAAACGGTAGAGGAATTTACTGGCCTAATGACTTTGATTTCTGTCCTGATTTTTTGTACAAGTACCAACCAGAAAATAAAGAAGAACTATTAGAAAAAAATTGATACGGCAAGTAACACTACGCATCAGTCATGCAACGGGCGATGCCCTTGCTAGCGCCAGCAGTGGCCGTTATTCGCAACACACTAAGCTGATTATCATATGAGATACCTGGCCATCATTTTTTTATTCTGTTGTATGCAAAGTCATGCACAAATCACAGGAAATCCTCATGTTAAGGATAGCAGTGCGATCCAGCTGGATGCCAAAGCGGTCAGCACCATGATGGGGAAATGGAAGTTAGTCAGGACGGAAGATCACTTTCAAAACGAGGAGCGAGTCAGTGACCGTGGGATAATTATTGATTTTGATGATCAAGGTAGCATGACAGGTTCGTGGTGTGTTGGTTGCCCCCAGGAAATAATGGGTCAATGGCAGGTGCTTCATGAACGGACCATCAAATTTGACAACAATCGGGTAGAAGCCACTAAATTTTTAGCTGGAGAGTGGGCAGTCTATAAGCTCACTGAGCAGGAATTGATACTGGCCAAGGTGTTAACCAGCAGCGGGGACTGGAAGAAATTTCAATATTACACCCGAGATATTGGAACTTCGCCTGTTTCGGAAGTTAATCCTAATTGTATCAATTGTTTAGGCGACTCATGGTGCTTTGGTGACAGGCCAGAAGAGGCTAAGCGGCAGTGGGTCATACTAGATGATTTGATAAAGTCTGACGGAAAACGCCATCAGCATAAAGCTGAAATTTTGAAGAAATATGATTGGTTGCTAAACCACGCGCCTTGCATCACTACCTCTTTGTATGTAAATGCTGTGAAGTACTATGAGGGTCTTCTTAAGCGTGAGAAGAATAAGCAAGTGGCAAAAGCGTACAGGGAAAAGATCAGGCAAATAAAAGAGCAGCAGCAACTGTATTTTAAAAATTGAAACATCATATGACATGCTTATTGTCCAGGGTTTACATCCTTGGGCTATGGTGTAAATGCTACACTATCCGTAAATTACCCGGCAAAATTACAGTGAATTAGCTGGGAGATCATCCGGGGGTAAACCTAAAAAGCATTATATTCACTATTTGAAATCAAAGATATGGACAAAGAACCTACCCGCTCTTTTTTTGAAGGTTTTGCTGCTTTGCTTAAAGGTGAATTACTCGCTTATGTGATTTTGGCTGTCGTCAGCCTGGGGATTTACCTGCTGACGCTCATCTTTTGAAGATGACAACGATACAGGAGGCAGCAGACCGACATTTGGCTGATCGTGACACTATTTTAGGCGAAATCATTAACCTTATTAAACTGCCCGAAATACACAGTACCCGGCACCTCTTTCACGACCTGATGAGCTGCGTGATAGAGCAGCAGATCCACTACCGCAGCAGCAAAAAGCAGTTTGCGAAATTGCTGCTGGCCGCTGATATTCACTTGCTTACTCCTGATAACTTTGAGGTTTTTGAAGAGAAGGCCCTGCTCAGGACAAAACTTTCTGCCCGTAAGTACGAAACTATGGCTGCAGTGCTGGAGTTTTTCCACGATAATGAGCCGGACTGGGCACAAATGGATGATACGGCGGTCAGCAACACGCTGGGCGGCATTCGGGGTGTTGGCAGATGGACGGTAGACATGTTGCTCATTTATACCCTGGGCAGGGCTGATGTGTTTACCGCGGATGATTTTCATCTGCAGCAAATCATGTCGCGGCTGTACGGTCTGGAGCAGCAAGGGCTGAAAGCTGCCATGAAGGGTATTGCTGAACACTGGAAGCCCTACCGCTCATTCGGACTCCGGTACCTGCTGGCCTGGAAAGAGGCACAGAAGAGAAAGAAATAAGCTGCAGCAAAAACTACTTTAGTCTTATAAATTTTGTATTAACAACTGCTATTCCATGTGGCAATGCCCTGCCTGTAAGCGAAATTTTAAGCATAGAAACCAGTTCCATATGTGCTCAGATGTGGAGATAGGGGAGTTGTTCATGGACAAGCCCGATGAACTGGTGCTGGCCTATGACGACATTGTACAGGCGGTAGCCGACTGGCAACCCAACAGCATCGGGGCTTCCCTCCACAGTGTGGTAATGAGCAGTCAAAAGGCCTGGCTGATCATCAAACCGATGAAAAAGGAGTTGGATCTCAAGTTTTATTATGACGAGCAGCTAGACTCGGACCGGCTGAAAGGCGTGTACCGTAGTGGAAAAAAGTTTGCCCACCACATCAGGGTCAGCGATCCTGAGGAACTGGATGCGGAGGTGTTCCGGCTTTTGCGAATGGGATTTGAGTATTCGCTGAAATAAATTTTGCCATTGCGGTTTTTCATCTCCTTTTGACCCAGGCAGGTAGCAATCACCCCCTCCAGCGCAGGGGGTGATCAATGATGCTAATTATAGCTTCTTCCCGATATAAAAAGCATAGCCGTAAAAAGATTTATACTTGTAATATAACTGCTCTTCGTGCCGCTGATTGTCGATGAAGGATTTGACTGCCGCATTACCGGCATGCTTCTTCAGAAAAGCTTCCTGCACGGCTGCCTGTGGTGCATAGAAATGTTCTGTCCAGCAATTTTCCGGCACTACGAAAGCGGCTACCGGTACATAACCAGCCTTTTGCATCTGCGAAACTTTATTGGCAACTGTATCTATCTCAGGATAGGCATCCTGCCAGAATGCATCAATTTCAGCAGGTCGTTCTTCGGTAAACCATGTTGCCTCCGAAACCGCTAGGTAACCTCCGGTTTTCAGGTACTGACGCCATTCCTGTAGTCCTCTCTGGAAGCCGATATTATAGATCGCTCCTTCCGACCAGATCAGGTCCAGTGCTTCCTGCTCAAAGGGCAAATCATCCATAGAACCGACGATCCCCTTCACTTTGTGCTGCAGGTTTAGCTGGCGAGCCTGAGCATTGAGCTGATCAATAAACACTGGGAACAGGTCTATCGCCGTGATGTGTCCGGGAGTGTGCTGGGCCAGCACCATCGTCTGGCTACCACTTCCACAGCCCAGGTCGGCGATGCGGGAGTCAGGCAAAAGATGATCAATATAACTTAATGCCTGCAGTGTGTTGGCCTTGCTGCCCGGTCCCTGGCGTTGCATACCTGCAAAATACTCGGCAATAAGGTTAAAGTCGAAATCGTGAATGGATGAGACTTCTTTACTCATGATGTTTAAATTTAACAACTCGGACCAGCACGCATCATGCGGGATTTAGTGGCCCGAAAAGTGTGAAAGTATGGATATAAAGATTAGCCCGGCATGAAAATGCCAGGTTTTGCGAGAGGATAATCCTAAGCCTGATGCCAGGGATTATTTACTTTACCGAATCCTTCTTACACTTAAACATCCAGAGAGATTAAACCACTTTCAGTGGTTAGGTGAATAGATTTCCTTTACAGTTCATGACGTTTTTTTGCTTCTAAAGGTTTTGAAGGGAAACCACATTTTTGCGATAGGCTAAAATAACAACCCCGAATGTTGACATCCGGGGCTGTTCCATTATCCTACATTATTATTGCCTTTACGGCCATCAGAAGGATCGGATTCAATGCGGCGGCCTACTCCACTGCCTTCCTTGTTTGCTTAGGTTCTTTCGCCTTGTTAATGAGATGACGAACCTTGCTTTAGGTCATGATACTTTTTATTCAGGTAAAATAAACTGATGATCAGCCGTAGCCCTTGCGGGTAGGCGACTGCTCTTCCGGATCGGCATGTTCTTTTTGCCTTTCCCTGGTTTCTTCCACAGATTCTTTTTCTTTGGCAGGCTTTTCCTCTTTTTCAGGCTTTCCCTCTGCCGAACGTTCTTTGTAATAAACGCTTTCTACATTTTTCATAGCGACTTTCCGTTAGTTCAAAAAATTGTCTTTCAGTAACTTAACCGGAGGAAGCCCTCTTTGTTGAGGTCTGTAAAATGGACTAAAGGTTTTTACAGGCAGGAATCATCGTCAGTAGACAGTATGTTTGCCCAAAAATAGATAAATTAGTCCGGAAGTATCAGACATTGATTTTTTATGATAGCACAGACAGACTTACTACACGAACTGGGGAAAGTAAAAGAAGCTTCCCGTAAGGCATACCGGATTACGGACAAGGAGATTAACCAGATTTTGCATGAAGTAGCCGATTTGGCTGAAAAGAAGGCCACTTTTATACTGTTGGAGAATCAGAAAGATTTGGACCGTATGGATTCGCACGATCCAAAGTATGATCGCTTAAAACTTACTGATGACCGTTTAGCGGCTATTGCCAGCGATCTTCGCAATGTTGCGGGTCTGCCTTCACCGTTGGGCCGTATCATGGAAAAGAGAACTTTGGATAACGGGCTGCATCTCCAGAAAGTCAGCGTGCCGCTGGGTGTAATCGGAATGATCTACGAGGCTCGCCCCAATGTTACCTTCGATGTATTTGCCCTCTGCCTCAAATCAGGCAATGCCTGTGTGCTGAAGGGAGGTAGTGATGCTGAGCATTCTAACCTTGCGATCGTGTCAATTATCCGGGAAGTGCTGCAGAAACATGGGGTAGACGAGCACATGCTCTACCTGATGCCTGCCAGCCGGGAGGCTACGCAGGTGCTGCTGGAAGCAGTTGGCTATGTGGATATCATCATTCCTCGCGGTAGCCAGGGGCTGATCAGTTTTGTGCGTGAGCATGCCAAAGTGCCGGTCATTGAGACCGGGGCGGGTATCGTGCACACCTACGTGGACGCGAGTGCTGATCTGGAAAAAGCCAGGGAAATCATCTACAATGCCAAAACCAGGCGTGTAAGTGTCTGCAATGCCCTCGACTGTCTGCTGTTGCATCGCAGTCACCTTGAAGCGTTACATGACCTTTGTATGCCGCTGGCCGGGAAGCAGGTGGAAATCTATGCCGACGAAGACAGCTATGCCGCTCTGGAAGGTTTCTACCCGGTAGCACTCTTACAAGCGGCCCAGCCTGAACATTTCGGAACAGAATTCCTGTCATACAGAATGTCTATCAAAACGGTAGACAGTGTAGAGCAGGCGCTGGACCATATTGCGAAGTACAGTTCAAAGCATAGCGAGGCAGTTGTGGCAGAAGATCAGTCAGTTGTCCGGGAGTTTATGCAATCGGTAGACGCTGCGGCTGTTTATGCCAATGCCTCTACAGCCTTTACCGATGGGGCGCAGTTTGGGATGGGGGCGGAGATTGGTATCAGTACGCAGAAGCTACATGCCAGGGGGCCAATGGCCTTGCCAGAACTTACCAGCTACAAATGGCAGATATTCGGTAATGGCCAAATCAGGGGGTGAGCAGAGCAGGAGGGAATAATGAGCAGAGAACAATGAACACACAGTAAACGGGAAAAAGGAGACAGCAAACGGGAATCTCTGAACTGAAGAATTTTAGAAATAGGTAAATAAGAAAAAGGTTAGATGCTGGTATTTTCAGCCACCTAACCTTCAACATGTAACTTACAACCTGCAACTATTTAAGCCTGCTTCACAAACTGTATGTTGGCAATAAGTTTTACCTGATCGCTTACTACAGCGCCACCGGCCTCTGTTACTGCGTTCCACTTCAGGCCGTATTCTTTACGGTTGATAGTGCCCGTCACCTCAAAACCAACTTTGGACTGGCCATAGGGGTCTACCATACTGCCGCCGTATTCCACGTCCAACTCTACGGTTTTGGTTACGTCACGAATCGTCAGATCACCGATAAGCTTGTATTCGCCATCGCCGGTCTTCCTTAGTTCTTTGGACTTAAAAGTCATCTTAGGATATTGCTCGGCATTGAAAAAGTCGTCTGACTTGAGGTGGGCATCCCGCTGCTCATTGTTGGTACTAATGCTGTTGATATCAGCAGAAAAGTTGATTTCTGCGTCTGAGAAGTCTTCCTTTTCTGAAGTAAAGCTGGCATCATACTGGCCAAAGCTACCGGTTACGGTGGAGATCACCAGGTGCTTTACTTTGAACTGAATTTCTGAGTGCATAGGGTCAACAGCCCAGATGGTTTTTTTTGTTGTTACGTTTTCCATGATGTGTTTATTTTGTTGTTAGTAATTTAATTGTATATACACTTGTTTGTGTAAATTTTTTTTTAGCCGCGGAATTTGTCCAGCAGTCCGTTTAACTGTTCAGCTTCTTCTGCGCTAAGGTTTTTCATACCATCCATAGCCTGCTCAATTTCCGGTTTGATCTGCTCCAATAGGCTGATGCCTTTTTCTGTAATCAGAATATCCACTTTGCGCCGATTGCTTGGGCATTCATGCCGGGTGACGTAGCCTCCCTGCCGGAGCTTTTCCACCAGGCGAGTTGCATTGGACATACGGTTTACCATCCTCTCTGAAATCAGTTGCAGGGGAGAAGGTTCCGGATACTGGCCTTTCAGGATCCGTAATACATTATACTGTTCCTGGGAGACGCCAAAAGGTTTAAGTGTCTGATTAATCTGCGTAGATAGCCAGCTCTCAGTAACCCTGACGTTTAGTATTGCTTTGTAAATAGGGCTTTTAAATTCTTTTTGCCGAATCTCGTCTTCCAGTTTCATGTATTGTATCTACTTTTGTTGTCTATACAACGATAGTAAGTATGTCAAGGTTTTTATTTTTAGGAAAAAAATTAAACTTTCACATAACTATCAATGATTTCAGCCTCACCGGGCTGTAGCATATGTCTTGGAATATGCTGTAGTATACTAGTCTGCAGGCCGTCCAGTAGTCTTTTTTTATGTTGGTACCGGCTGAAGGCCAGGCTGATTTGTCTGACCCCTGCCGGTTTACTGATTTCTTTGAGCAAGCCTTCCTGCTCAGCAGAAACCGCGAGGGTAGCCAGTTCAGGTATGAGTGTCATCCCACCATGGTACTCGACGATCCGCATCAGCGATTCTATGGAACTACTTTCGTAGATAAATTTATTCTGGCCTTGCCGATTTTCCTGTAACTGGCAGATATCACTGACCTGGCTGCGGAAGCAATTGCCCTCTCTGAGCAGCCAAATATTTGCACCGGCAAGATCTGCTATGTTTACTGTTACTTTCCGGAACCAGGGATGCTGTTGGGATACATACAGGAAAAATTTCTCGTAAAATAATGGTTGGAAGTAAATACCAGTACTCATTACCGGAGTAGCGAATATACCGGCATCCAGTTCTCCTTCCTTTATCTGCCGGATGATATACTCAGTTGGCAACTCTGCTATACTGATTTTGACATCCGGGAAACGCCCGCGGAAGTGATCAAGAAACAGGGGTATCAGGTAAGGTGAGAGTGTAGGAATGATTGCCAGCCTTAACTCACCGCCCTCCTGGTTCTTCAGTTCTTCGGCAAGATGGCTCAGTTCTCTGAAAGACAGCATAAACTCCTGCGCTCTTTCCAGATAGATTTTTCCTTCTGCCGTAAGCATTAACGGCTTGCGGCTTCTGTCAAACAGCACAAAGCCAAGTTCTGCCTCCAGCTTTTTAACCTGCATGGTCAGGGCAGGCTGGGTGACAGATACTTTTTCTGCTGCCAGTACAAAGCTCTTATATCGCGCCACTGCCAGGGCGTAGGCTAACTGTTCCAGGCTCATAGTATAAGAATTACTTATACAAATATAAAAAATATCAATTATCCTTATAATAACTGCTGCCGTATATTTGTTTATAACCATTATTAAACTTATGCAGACTATTATAAAGAACGCGACCGAACAGAAAAATGAACAACTGGTCAAAACGCTTAACCAGTTGCTGGCAGATTATCAAATCTATTACCAGAATCTGAGGGGCTTTCACTGGAATCTGAGAGGTCATCTTTTCTTTCAACTCCACGATAAATTTGAGGAACTCTACCGTGAAGCCAGTGAGACCGCGGATGAAATTGCCGAGCGGGTACGGGCACTGGGCGCTACTCCTCTTCATACGCTGGAAGATTATTTTCAGCAGGCACAGCTAAGTTCTGCCAAAGATATCAGCCATGGTGAAGAAGCGGTAAGTATTGCCCTGAAGAACAGCCAGGTGCTGCTTTATGACCTGAACCAGGCGCTTACCCTCGCCGAAGAGTTCCGGGATGAAGCCACTACTACTTTGATCAGCGATCTGATTACAGCGACTGAAAAGCGTAACTGGATGCTGAAAGCTTTTTTGGGTTAATGTTGATTAAGTACCGATACGGTTTATTCGCGTACCGGTACCAAATTGAGTGCCCGGCCCCTGGCCTGGCATTCTTTTTTACCAAGCTATCATATTCCTTTTCTAACGATAAAATGATTTAGCAGGAAAATGGCAGCCCACCAAACAGCCGTTTGCTTTATCCGTTGAATTTGTACCTTTGCGACTCGTAATGTAATTAACTTTTTAAACCCATGAGTAAAGTATTAATCATCGGTGCAGGCGGAGTAGGTAATGTGGTAGCGCATAAATGTGCTTCCCTCCCTGAAGTTTTTTCGGAAATCATGCTGGCCAGCCGTACCAAAGCCAAATGTGACCAGATTGCCCAACTGGTGGCGCAGAAATATCCGGATGCCAAACCCATACAGACCGCACAGGTAGATGCGGATAATGTACCCGAACTGGTACAACTCATCAAAAAATTTGACCCTAAGATGGTCATCAATGTAGCCCTGCCTTACCAGGACCTGCACATCATGGATGCCTGCCTGGAAACCGGTGTGCATTACCTGGATACCGCTAACTACGAACCCAAAGATGTAGCCAAATTTGAGTACAAATGGCAGTGGGCTTACCAGGACCGTTTCAGGGAAGCCGGCCTGATGGCGCTGCTCGGTTGTGGTTTTGACCCAGGTGTGACTGGCGTGTTTACCGCTTATGCCCAGAAGCACCATTTTGATGAGATGCACTACCTGGATATCATTGACTGTAATGCCGGTGATCATGGCAAAGCTTTCGCCACTAATTTTAATCCTGAGATCAATATCCGCGAGATTACCCAGAACGGCCGCTACTGGGAAAACGGCGCGTGGAAGGAAACCCAGCCCCTGGAGATCCACCAGCCGATAGACTACCCGGAGATAGGCCCTAAAGAATCTTACCTGCTCTACCATGAGGAACTGGAGTCGCTCACTAAGAATTTTCCTTCACTCAGGCGTGCCCGTTTCTGGATGACCTTCGGGCAGGAGTATATCAAGCACCTGACGGTATTGCAAAACGTAGGCATGACCCGTATTGACCCGGTCAAATTTAAAGGAGTGGATATCATCCCCCTGGAGTTCCTGAAAGCAGTACTGCCGGAGCCTTCTTCGCTGGGCGAAAATTACAAGGGGCAGACATCCATCGGTTGTATGATCAAAGGTGTCAAAGACGGCAAGGAAAAGACCTATTATGTGTATAACAATTGCGATCATGCCGAGACTTTTAAGGAGGTAAGCGCACAGGCAGTTTCTTATACCACCGGCGTTCCTGCCATGATCGGCGCCATGCTGATGCTACAGGGAGATTGGATGCAGCCCGGTGTGTACAATGTAGAGGAATTCAATCCTGATCCGTTTATGGATGCCCTCAACCAGTACGGTCTGCCCTGGCACGAGCGGGTGAACGAGCCATTGGCTTTTGAGTATCCTGACTGATTTGTTGAATAATGAGGCTTTTGGTAGAAACCTAAGTGCAGGGCTTCATGTTTGTGAAGCAAAATGCTCCTGAAATAATCAACAGGCTCTGCATAGGAGCCTGTTCTTTGTTTTAGCAGTAAATAATAACTTTCAAACCTTCAACTTCAAACTTTTAACTTAAGAATGCCCATCAATTTCAACGAAGTTCCTTCCGCCTGCTTTGTGCTGGAAGAAAGCAAACTGCGCCGTAACCTGGAGATCATGAAGCGGGTGCAGGACGCTTCTGGTGTCAACATCATCCTGGCGTTAAAGGGATTTGCTATGTTCAGCACTTTTCCCCTGATCAAACAGTATTTGCACGGCACCACCGCCTCCTCGCTCAACGAAGCCCGACTGGGTTTTGAGGAGTTTGGCGACGAAGTACATGCCTACAGCCCCGCCTGGTTTGAGGATGAGTTTGACGAACTGATGACCTACTGCAATCACCTTACCTTTAACTCACC
>CAZFFW010000183.1:0-11334 GCA_964518125.1 uncultured Porifericola sp. | reverse complement strand
CACACGATGCATGGATGAGCTATAGCAGCGATCTGAAAAATGCGCTTCAACATGTGCAGCATCTTAAAACGATAGCCGAACTCCGCACTACATTTCAGCAGGTATCTGAAGGGATGATTGATTTGACCAAAGCCTTTAACCCATTGGATCAGACACTGTACGTTCAGTTTTGCCCAATGGCAGATAATAACAAAGGAGCTAACTGGCTAAGTACCGAAGAGGAAATCCGAAATCCCTACTTCGGAGAATCTATGCTCACTTGCGGAGAGGTACAGGAAAATATCAAGTATAATGAAAGAATGCTGTAAAACAGGGGATGAAAAAGCCCCTTCAAAATTAAAAATGTGGACTGGACGAATCGTCTGGGGTATCGTAATTCTCCTGGTGATTGGGATAGCCATCATTCAAATGTTTAACCTTTAAAATCAAATGACAATGAAAAATTCAAGAGTAAAAATGTGGATTGTAGCTATAATGGTGATAACTGGTCTGGTTTCTTGTAATACCAAGCAGAAACCTACGGAAGATTATTCGGAACATGATCACGAAATGATGGAAGATGCACACGAGGATGACATGCATGGGATGACAGAAAAAGGAAATCCCGGCACCTTGCAGACACAACAACTATCGCCAATGATGATTTCCTACATGAAAATCAAGGATGCTTTAGTAGCGGATGATGCGGATGGCGCAGGTCAGGTGGCAAAGCAAATGATGGAAATGGATGTTGTTGAAGAGATGCACGGCAGCCTGAATACAATAGCTAATACCGATAATCTGAATAGTCAGCGAGAGGCCTTTGGCTCACTTTCCAACTCAATGTATGAGATGGCTAAGTCTGGAAAGATGAAAAACACACTGTACTGGAACCATTGCCCTATGGCCATGAACAACCGGGGTGCCAACTGGCTTAGTCTCAATGAAGAAATTCGGAATCCATATATGGGCCAGCGGATGCTTAAATGTGGTCGTGTTGAAGAAAAACTGTAAAAACAAATTAGCCGGAAAATATGAACGACTTTCTCAAACAATGGGGTGAAGCCGCATATACCAGTACCGGGTTTTTCTGGATGGCGCTATGGGCATTTATTCTGGGTTATGCGGTTAGCTCCCTTATACAGATATTTGTCACAGAGAAGCGCATGCAAAAAACCATGGGAGATGCTGGTGGAAAGAGTGTACTGCTGGGTACGTTCTTTGGGTTCATAAGCAGTTCATGCAGCTTTTCAGCCCTTGCAACCTCCAAGTCATTATTTCAAAAAGGTGCCAGTTTCGTTTCTTCGATTGCCTTCCTGCTCGCCTCTACCAATCTGGTTATTGAGCTGGGGATCATTATATCTATATTTCTAGGATGGCAATTTGTGGTAGGAGAATACGTGGGCGGTATTTTATTGATTCTGTGCAGTTGGTTACTTATCCGGCTGATCAACCCTAAAAAGCTGATTGAAAAAGCAAGAAAGAACCTGGATCAATCTAACGAGGATGATGAAAATACAACCTCATTTAAGAAAAAAATAAAATCTTCAGAAAGCTGGGCTAAGGTTGGCAAGCAGTATGCCATGGAGTGGAAAATGGTTTGGAAAGATGTGACGGTGGGCTTTACCATTGCTGGTATTGTTTCTGCGTTTGTTCCCGACTCCTTCTTTCAGACGCTCTTTATTAATACTGGTGAAGGTCAGCAATCATTTGGGTTCTTCACCCTGCTAGAGCATGTTATAGTTGGACCTGTTGCTGCATTTCTAACGTTCATCGGCTCCATGGGTAATATTCCGCTGGCAGCCTTGCTTTTTGGGAAAGGAGTAAGTTTTGCAGGTGTTATTGCCTTTATCTTCAGCGATCTGGTCGTTTTTCCAGTGCTGAGAATCAATGCCAAATACTATGGCTGGAAGATGTCATTATTCATCCTGTTTCTGTTGTTTACATCTTTGATTGGCACTTCCCTTTTGCTGCATTATGGTTTTGACCTCTTTGGCTTTTTGCCGGATGGTTCCGGAAAAAGCATAACCGAAAGTGAGCACTTCAAGATTGACTATACGTTCTTCCTAAACATTGCTTTTCTGGCCATTACAGGAATACTGATCTATTTCGGCTTTTTCAAAGGAAAAGATGTAATGCATCATAAAGAAATGGCTCCCAAAAGTCCCATTCTTGAGAAAACGCTCAAATGGTTAGCCTTTGGATGTTATGTCTGGTTGGTAGGTGGGGTTATTGTTAAATTTCTGATAATCTGATTTGGTGATGAAACTACACATAAAAAACATGGTTTGCCCGCGCTGTATTCTTGTAGTCAAACAGATTTTTGATGACCTTGAAATAGCTTATAGTCAGGTCAGACTTGGTGAGGTGGAGCTTACTGATTCGCTTCCGGAGCAATTGAAAACGAATCTATCCAGGCGATTGGAAGAGGTAGGGTTTGCTTTGATAGATGACCGCAGAAGCAGAATGATTGACCAGATTAAGCAATTGGTTATTGATAAAATTCATCATCCATTAGAGGATGTGCAAGTCAAATGGGCAGACTTGATACCGGATGAACTTCATTATGATTACAAATACCTCAGCACACTATTCTCATCGGTTGAGGGTATAACATTGGAGCAATATATCATCCGTCAGAAGATAGAGCGTGTCAAAGAGTTAATGATCTACGATGAGCTAACGCTGAGCCAGATTGCGTACAAGCTGGGCTACAGCAGTGTTGCTCATCTAAGTTCCCAGTTTAAGAAGATCACGGGTATGAACCCTTCACAATTCAAGGGAGCTGTTGAGCACAACAGAAAAGGTCTTGATGACATCCGTTAATCTATCATATTCGGAATACACTATAACTTATTCAGCCTATTTTATAACACAAGGGTTTAGTGATTTTCTGATTTTTGTAGTGGGATTTAACTTGTAAATGGGAGAGTAAAAATGAATCATACGTATCACATATCTGGCATGACTTGCAACGGATGCAAGAGCCACGTAGAAAAAACACTGCTCAGCCTTGAAGGTGTAAAGGCCGTTTCCGTAAATCTGGAGCATTCAGAAGCGGAGATTACTATGGAAAACCATGTGCCTTTAGAAAAAATGCAAAAAGCACTGGCCGATGATGGTGGCAGGTACGGTATTTCAGTGGATGAAAATAGTCACCATCACCACCAGAAACACAACGAAAAACCGAAGGCTGGAGACCGGGGCGAGGGAAGTTACTACTGCCCAATGCTCTGCGAGGGTGATAAAAAGTACGCTCAGCCTGGTGATTGCCCCGTTTGCGGTATGGATCTGGTAAAAGAAGAAAAGGTGAACCCATCGGGTAAAACACAATATACCTGTCCTATGCACCCCGAGATCGTGCAAGATGAACCCGGTAGTTGTCCCATTTGCGGTATGGATTTAGAACCCATGACCGTCTCTCGAGGAGCAGATAATGAAGAAGAGAAAGCCTATAAACACATGCTGAAAAAGTTTTGGGTGGCCGTAGCATTTACCCTGCCTGTTTTCTTTATTGCCATGAGCGACATGGTGGGGATTTCTCTGACAGGCATCGCCAGCGAGCGCACCTGGGGCTGGATCCAATTTATACTTTCTACTCCCGTAGTTTTTTATTCATGCCGTGAGTTTTTCGTTCGGGGCTATCGTTCTGTGATCAATAAGTCCCCTAATATGTGGACGCTGATTTCTCTGGGAGCCGGAGCAGCCTACCTTTTCAGTATTATCGCATTGGTTTTTCCTGATATATTCCCCGATCAGTTCAAATCGGAAGGTGGAGCGGTTCACTTGTATTTTGAAGCTGCTACAGTCATTCTCACGCTAATATTATTAGGACAGGTACTGGAAGCCCGAGCAAGAGGCAAAACAAACTCTGCCATTCGGGAGCTACTCAATCTGGTGCCACCTGAAGCTACTGTCATCCGGGACGGGAAAGAAAAAGTGATTCCATTGGAGCAAGTCAAACTGGACGATATTATCAAGATAAAGCCTGGTGAGAAAATCCCGGTAGATGGTGAAATCGCTACGGGAAAAAGCACTATTGACGAGTCCATGATCACCGGGGAGCCTGTGCCAGTGAAGAAAACTGAAGGGGATGAGGTCATAGGCGGTACCATCAATGGTACCGGAACATTTCAAATGAAAGCCCTGAAAGTTGGAAGTGATACTTTGCTCTCCCAGATCATAGATATGGTCAATAAAGCCAGCCGCACTAAGGCACCCATCCAAAATCTGGCCGATAAAGTATCAGGCTACTTCGTGCCTATAGTGGTAAGTATTGCTATTATTTCATTTGCAGTATGGGCTATTTGGGGGCCTGACCCTGCATTGGTTTACGCATTCACCAGCGCGGTTACTGTATTGATTATTGCTTGCCCATGTGCTTTGGGATTAGCTACTCCAATGTCTATCATGGTGGGAACAGGAAAAGGTGCCAAACAAGGAGTGTTGGTTAAAGATGCCCGTGCCATAGAAGAAATGCATAAGGTCACTACCTTGGTGATTGACAAGACTGGAACCATCACTCAGGGGAAGCCTGCCCTGCAGCAAGTCCAGTCTTACGGTGACCAGTATTCTGATGAAGAGCTGCTCAGGCTGGTTGCTTCATTAGAAAATAATAGCGAGCACCCTTTGGCACATGCCATCGTATCAGGAGCCGAAGAGCGAGGTATCAAAACCCTGGACGTGAGCAATTTCAATTCCATCACAGGTAAAGGAATAACCGGTGCAATTGATGGAAAGCAGGTAGCGATTGGCAACCGAAGGTTACTGGATGAGTTTAAGGTAAAGATCAATGATGACTTACTGAAAGAAGTAGAGCAACGACAGTTGGAGGGTGAAACGGTCATGTTTGTGGTCGTGAATCAGACATTGGCAGGGTTCATCAGTGTAGCAGACCCAATCAAGGAAGCCTCTGCTTCTGCCATTCAAACATTGCAGGACCAGGGGCTGGAAGTGATCATGCTTACCGGTGATAATAAAAATACGGCTAAGGCTGTGGCCGATAAATTAGGATTGGATGGTTTTGATGCAGACCTGTTGCCGGAAAACAAATATGAAAAAGTGAAAGCCCTACAGCAGCAAGGTAAGAAGGTGGCCATGGCCGGTGATGGCATTAATGATGCACCAGCCCTGGCTCAGGCAGATGTAGGTATCGCCATGGGAACCGGAACGGATGTAGCAATAGAAAGTGCGAGCCTAACCTTAGTAAAAGGGGAACTGGATGGAATAGTAAGAGCAAGAAAACTTAGTACTGATGTAATGCGAAATATTAAGCAGAACCTGTTTTTTGCATTCATTTATAACACCTTGGGTGTGCCAATTGCCGCAGGCGTATTGTTTCCGTTTTTCGGATTGCTTTTGAGCCCCATGCTGGCGGCAGCAGCCATGAGCCTGAGCTCGGTAAGTGTGATTGGCAACAGTTTGAGGCTGAGGTAAGCAAGATCACTATATAGCGCTCACATAGAGGTTTTGGGCTACTTTTTCACTGAGATACACTACTTTGCTTTTGTCAATTAGGAGTTTGACGGAGCCGTCAAACTCCTCTTTTTCAGTTACTTTCCATTTTTGGCCAAGTTGAAGTCCTTTCTTATTTAAATGGTTTAAAAAATCGCTTTTATCTGTTGCAACACTCCGAAATATATAAAGTTGATCAACCTCGGCTTCAGTAAGGGGTATCGCATTAAAATCAGGTAAGTTGCCTTTTTTGTCAGGTATTGGATCACCATGCGGATCAAATTTTGGGTATTCAAGAAAGACTTCCAGCCTTTCAGTGAGTAGTGGCGAATGTACATGCTCCAACTGCTCAGCAATATCATGTACTTCATCCCATTTAAAATTGAGTACTCTCACAAGAAAAGTTTCCCAGAGTCGGTGTTTTCTTATCAGTTGACGAGCCAGCAGATTGCCCTCCTTACTCAAAATCAGCTTGCTCTTATTCTCTAATAACCCTTTTTCATGTAGCCGCCTAATCATGTCCGATACCGATGCAGGGTTGTTTTGCAATCTTTCGGCTACAGCACTAACAGTCGTTTTGCCATTCTTGTCACATAAAGAATAGATGGCCTTGATATAATTCTCAATTGTAGATGATTCATTTTTCATAATTTAGATTAATCTAAAATTTTATTTTGACAAAACAAATTTATAAGTTTGTATAATCAATATTTATAGATATGGTTAGTATAAAATTAAAAATTTTACTAGTAGTTTGCTTCATGGCTGCCACCTTTTACGGCTGTGATGAGGTTTTTCCAGAAGCACCGGCTGAAAATGAGCTACTTGACGGACCCATAGAAGCGCTCTCCTTTTCAGAGCAAAACCGGTTTTTGGCTGGAGATGTGGCATTCAATGATGAAATATTCACGCCCGAAAGCGGATTAGGCCCTATGTTCGTAGCTACTTCTTGTGGAAGTTGTCATCCGGGTGATGGTAAAGGACATCCCTTTACAACTCTTACAAGGTTTGGCCAGACTTCTCCCGGCCAAAGCACGGATTTTACTGCGGGTGCTCCCCAGCTTCAAAACCGGGCTATACCAGGTTTTGAGCCAGAAAAACTACCTTCGGGCACACCTTTTATGAAGTTCACCCCTCCGGCAGTTACCGGGCTTGGTTTATTAGCAGCACTTACTGATGAACAAATCCTGAAGAATGCCGACCCGGATGATGTGGATGGAGATGGAATATCAGGGATTCCCAATTATATTGATCCACCCGATTACTTCCAACCAAAATGGTTTCACCAGGCAGTCAACGGGCAATTCATCGGTCGTTTTGGAAAGAAAGCCGCAGCTATAGATTTGTTGCAGCAGACCGCTACCGCTTATAATCAGGATATGGGTGTCACTTCTACCTTTGAGCCCTTAGATGTGGCCACAGACCTATCGGTCGATCCTGAAGTTAGTGACCAGACCATTCGGGATGTGGTATTTTACTTGAGAACACTCAAAGCACCTATCCAAAGGGATCCGGAGATTTCTGATGTCATCCAGGGGCAGCAAATCTTTACTGATATCAACTGTGGTTCATGTCATATTCCTTCCTGGACAACACCTGAATCTGACATCCCGGCTCTCAGCAATAAGACTTTTTATCCTTATACGGATTTATTGCTCCATGACATGGGGCCAGAACTGGACGATGGGGCCACTGAAGGGTCAGCAGAAACGTATGAATGGCGAACTCCTCCGCTCTGGGGCCTGGGCCTGTCACCTGATTCGCAAGGAGGTGAGTTTTTTCTCATGCATGATGGCCGAGCCAAAAGCATTGAAGAAGCCATTTTAATGCATGGTGGAGAGGCAAGCGATAGCCGGGGTAGCTTTGAGCAGTTGAGTGATATTGACAAACAAAAGCTTTTGGCATTCCTAAAGTCACTTTAAGATGGACAGAAAAACATTTTTGAAACTGGCAGGGAGTTCGTGTTTAGCGATTGCTGGAGTCCCGATGTTACTTTCTGGGTGCACCTCAGTGCATCGGGTAAATACAATAGCCAGAGACAACAGGCTCACAGTGTCAAAACAGGAATTTATTGATGGGGTGGAAAAGCCAAGAGAAGTCGTGCTGGTGCGAGAGTTGTCACTGGCTTTTCCTATTGCATTATACAGGCTCTCAGCAGATGATTACATGGCACTCTGGATGGAATGCACCCACCAGGGCTGTGAAGTAAATGCACAACCACACTATCTGGTATGCCCATGCCATGGGAGCGAATTTGATGCCAACGGGAATGTAGTACAAGGCCCGGCAGAAACGAATCTTAAAACCTTTAAAGTAAACACAGATTATGAAAACATCTTCATCTATTTATAAAATTAGTGGCTATCTGCTGGTATTGATTTGTTTAAATCATGCAGCATTTGCCCAACAGACAGACAGCTCTCAGTTGCAACTGAATATGGATGCAGTTTATAACCGGCCTTTTCTGCAGGCAGGAAGTTTTCCGGTAGCAATTGGGGGCTATATTGAAGCACAGGGAGAATACTTTGTGTCAGATGGCATTACTGAGGGTGTCTCTTTTAAAATTCCGAGAATGACCCTGTTTGTATCTTCCACTATCACAGAGCGGATTAAATTTCTCTCAGAAATAGAATTTGAAGAAGGTACCAAAGAGATCAACATTGAGTTTGCTGCTCTTGATTTTGAATTTCATCCATTACTCAATTTAAGAGGAGGGATTATCATGAACCCAATTGGGGCATTTAATCAAAACCACGATGGCCCGAGGTGGGAGTTTGTAGACAGACCAATCTCTGCCACTACAATTATACCAGCTACTTTCAGTAATGTAGGCTTTGGTTTGCACGGAAAGACCTATCAAAAGCAATGGGTATGGGCCTACGAAGCTTATGTGACCAATGGTTTTAATGATCAGATAGTGGCGAATAGTGAAGGCCGAACCTGGCTGCCGGCTGCCAAAGAAAATGTAGATCGTTTTGAGGAAAACTTCAATGCCGTTCCACTTATCACGCTTAAGACGGCTATTCGCCACCGAAAAATTGGGGAAATAGGGTTGTCCTGGATGGGCGATGTGTATAACAAGTACGAAGAAGACGGACTTGTATTGGATCAAAAAAGGAGGCTGGATGTAGTGGCAATTGATTTTAACACTTCCACAATAAAAAACCTGGATATTACAGGAGAATGGGTATGGGCATTTGTGGACGTTCCTGCTACTTACTCTCAGCAGTTTGGAAGCCAACAACAAGGCGGGTTTATAGATTTTGTTTATACCGTTTTAAAGCGTGAAATGTTCGGTTGGGAAAATGCCAGAATTAACCTGGCCCTAAGGCTTGAACATGTGGATTATAACGTAGGATCATTTGAAGAGACAGGAGGAAACATTCATGATGACGTACAGGCAATTGTACCAGCCATTAGCTTCAGGTCTTCATCTCAAACCGTGATCCGCGTCAATTACCGGTATATATGGGAGACAGATTTGTTGGGCAACCCGGCAGCCAAAACAGCAGGATTCCAAATAGGCATATCCAGCTATTTTTAGTTGGTCTGCTAACGTATTAACTATTTAAGTACTAACAATCCTAAGAAAACATGCGTTAATATGAAGATACAACTTTGCAATACCCTTGCATTGCATTAATCCGTATATTTGTAATAGTGAAAATCGCGTGCTACATATTGAGCTTTTACTTTATATTCCTTGCCGGAATGGCCTGTGCTGATACCGTACCCCTTAAGGATAGCGAGGAAAGTATTACAGTAGTCAAAGCTGCGGATAATAATCATGACCATGACCACAATCAGGGTTGGGACGGTTGTTCACCGCTTTGCGTTTGCCATTGCTGCCACGTGCATTTCTTATCTACTTCGGGAATAGCCTTTACCCATCCCGAAAAATTACCTACCATTTATACTGCTTATTTTCAGGATTTCAACAGCATTGAAATCTCTGGATTTCTCAAGCCCCCCAAATCATAATTCTTCTTGCCTTACAGGATAAGTATGCCCTGCGGATAAGTCCTTTTTATCAGGACTGAGCAAGCATTTTAATTACCCGTCAGGCATTTTCTTTTAATGAGCCTTTAGTACTCAAAGGCAAAAACTCATTGTATTCAATCTTATTCAGAAAGTTGAAAAAATTGAATAAAAACAAAACGAAAAAAAGGAAAAAGAGAAGGAAGAAAGTCACCGTCAAACAGATTCTAAAGTGGTTTTTCATTGTGTTGGTCAGCCTGATCCTTTTGGTAGCGATAGTGGCACGGTTCCATCACTTCTTCTCTGTCCATCTCAAATAATTTAATAAATGGTATGATCAATAAAATCATTTCTTTTTCCATAAAGAATAAATTCATTGTGGGTCTGCTCACGCTGGCGCTTATAGGCGTGGGCATTTATTCCATGTCCACGGTCAATTTGGGTTCGGTGCCCGATATCACTAACAACCAGGTGCAGGTAATTACTGCCTCTCCTAACCTGGCCACAGAGGATATAGAGCAGTTCGTTACCTATCCGGTAGAGTTGGCCATGGGCAACCTGCCGGGGGTAAATGAAATTCGGTCAATTTCCAGGTTTGGCCTGTCAGTAGTCACCATTGTTTTTGAAGACGATATGGGTACCTATCTGCCCCGACAACTTGTACAGGAAAAACTGAATGAATTAAAAGAAACCATTCCGGAGAAATTCGGAAGCCCTAGTATGGGGCCGATTTCCACTGGTTTAGGCCAAATCTACGAATACACTATTCAACCACAAGAGGGTTATGACTCGCTGTATTCTCCAATGGAGTTGCGTACAATACAGGATTGGATTGTTAAGAGACAACTGACCTTGCTTGATGGTGTGGTTGAGGTAAATTCTTTCGGTGGCTACATCAAGCAATATGAGGTAGCTATTAGCCCGGATAAACTCAATGCGCAGAATGTGAGCATCTCTCAGGTATATGAGGCACTGGCGAGAAACAATGTCAATACCGGTGGGGCGTACATTGAGAAGAACAGGATGTCCAATTTCATCCGTGGAGAAGGATTGGTGCGCTCTCTGGACGATATCAGAAAAATCGTCATAAAAACAGAAAACGGGATCCCGGTTACGGTAGGTGATGTGGCTTCCAAGGTACACTTCGGCAATCAGGTACGCTACGGAGCTTTCACACAGGATGGAAAAGAAGCGGTTGGCGGCATCATCATGATGCTGAAAGGCTCCAATCCCAATGCGGTAGTCCAAAATGTAAAAGAGCGTATGGCAGAAGTAGAAAAATCTCTGCCTGAAGGATTAGTCATTAATACCATTATAGACCGGAGCGACCTGATTTCCAGAACGACAGATACCGTAAAAACCAACCTGTTGGAAGGCGCGTTAATTGTGATTTTTGCCTTGGTAATTCTATTGGGTAGTGTCCGTGGTGGTATTATCACTGCTACCACCATCCCGCTTTCCCTGCTTTTTGCTTTCATCCTGATGAAGCAGTTTAATGTGTGGGCTAATCTCATGAGCCTGGGAGCCATTGACTTTGGGATCATCATTGACGGGGCGGTGATCATCATTGAAGGTACGGTGTATGAAATCCAGAAACGCATCCGGTCAGGGAAAATTAAGTTCAATCAGGGTGTGATGGACGAGGTTGCTTATGATGCAGGCAGTACCATGATGAGTTCGGCATTTTTCGGACAGATCATCATCCTTATTGTATTCGCCCCCATCTTATTCCTCACCGGTGTGGAAGGTAAAATGTTCCAGCCGATGGCCTACACCTTTGGTTTTGCCATGATTGGTGCCATTATCCTGTGCCTGACTTATGTACCGATGATGTCGGCCTTATTCATGAAGCCTATTCAAAACAAAAAGAACTGGTTTGGCCGATTTGAACGCTGGCTGGAAAGGGTAAGTGATAAAATCATT
>CAZFFW010000182.1:0-11398 GCA_964518125.1 uncultured Porifericola sp. | reverse complement strand
CCTGATTATTTTGACGGAAAACTTCTTTTCTATGACTGGGTGCGGGGATGGGTAAAAGCCGCCAGTCTGAATGAAAAACAGCAGATCGTTCAGGTGGAGCCTTTCATAGATACCCTGCATTTTGCGCATCCTACCGATATGCGGCTGGGCCCTGAGGGAGCTTTGTATGTGCTGGATTACGGATCAGAATCCTATGCCAAAAACCTGGATGCCAAAGTAGTCAGGATTTCCTACGCCCGGGGAAACCGAAAGCCAGTCCCAAAAATCAGTGCTTCCAAAACTGAAGGAGCGCTTCCTTTGGAGGTAAGCCTGTCGGCGGCAGGATCATTTGATTATGACCAGGATTCCCTGGCCTATGCCTGGATGATTGAGGGAAAGCGCCTGCCTGGAAAAAATATTGACTACCTGTTTGAAAAACCTGGAGTGCATACCGTCAAACTGGAAATAAAAGACAAAGCCGGGGCGGTGTCCGAAAAAAGCATCAGCATCATGGCTGGAAATGCGCCTCCTGAAATTTCACTCAATACCAACGCCAATCGCTCTTTTTACTGGCCCGGACAGAAAATTAGCTATCAGGTGGAGGTAACAGACCAGGAAGATGGCAGCCTTACCGGAGGACAGATTGCAAATGAAGAAGTAAAGATTCGCTTTACATTTCAGCCCTCAGGTGAAGGGAAAAACAGTTCTGGCAACATACATGATATCCCCGATGGCAAACTGCTGGTGCAGGAGAATGGCTGCGTGGCCTGCCATGGCTTGGACACCCGTTCTTTGGGCCCGTCTTACACCGAAGTGGCCCTGCGATACAAGGGAAAGGGACAGCAGGACATGCTGACAAAGAAGATTATCAACGGTGGGGAAGGCAACTGGCAAATGAATAGGGCCATGCCGGCCCATCAGTTTATAGAGGAGGCCGAAGCACGAAAAATGGTCAGCTATATTTTGTCGCTGGCTGACCGGCCGCTCTCTGAAGATAAAGCAGTGTCCGGAATGTTAAGTTTTGATCAGGCAGGGGCTGAGCCTTCCGGAATCTATACCCTTGAGATCAGCTACGAAGATCGGGGAGGAGAGAAGGTAGGGCCAATCAAGAGAAGCAGGAGATACACCTTCATGTCTCCCAGTTTTAGTGCCTCCTCAGCTGACTACTGGCAGGGCGTAGCGCAGCGGGCCAATGGCAGTACACTGGTGCAAAAAAGTGGAGGCTATTTGATGTACCAGAATATTGACCTCCGCCAGATCAGCAGGATTGAAGTACGACTCAAAGCCCTGGTTACAGGCAGACTGGAGGTCAGGCTCAATGATTCCGAAGGCGAGCTGTTAGCATCTGCAGCACTGGACAAAAATGCAGAGTGGCATCAGATAAATGTACCCCTGCAGGAAACACCTTTGCAGCAGGACATTTTCTTTGTTTTCAGTTCAGAGCAGGCAGCATTACCGTCCAACTTGTTCCTGATAGATAGTTTTCGCTTTCTGCAGGATGAGCCGGAACGCTGATACCTTATTGCACACCGGCTAGTTTTTGAATAGAATTGGGCAGCAGGTAAAACTGCAGGCTGTCCTGGTTTCTGCCGACCAGTAGCATATCAGAACCTGATGCGGTTTCCAGTACTGCCATATCCCTGACCTCACCTTTAGCCAGAAAACCACTTTCCTGCATGGTCAGGGGGTGAAATCCTCTTTTTCCGTCGGAAAGTAGCACCAGGCCGATACCGGCATCATTACGGGAGGTCTCCACTTCCCAGCCAAAATGATTTCCCGCAAGAACCAGATCACTAAAACCATCATGGTTCAAATCAGTGGCGGCAATAGCCCTGACTGCTGAAAGCTGTGCTTCAGTAGGCAGCAGTTGCATGCTGAACTGTCCGCTGCCTTCGTTAAAAAGTACGCAGGAGGCCTGTTGGTCGACCTTCAGGTGGAGCATACTGTCAGTCTTTTCGCCTGCCAGAAGCTGCTCCATGGTCATCGTGGCAAAGCGGTGATAGTCGGGAAATTTGCGTTGCCAGGAGGGTATCCTTGAAAGAATTTTATCCCTTCCCTGCACCGGATAGCTCCTGTCGTCCTGGTGGTAAGCCATCAGGGCATCCAGCGAAGCATTACCATCAAAATCAGCGGCAAAAATTTCCAAGGGTTTTGCCTTGCCGGCCACAAAACGACCATTAAGCCCTTCATTTCCCAATACCAGGTCAATTTTACCATCCCGATCCAGGTCTGTTGCCACCATGGTGTGCCACCAGCCGTTCATTCCTGCCAGTGGCTCCTGCATTTTTAGGGTAATGTCCTGAGGGGCTAGCAACTGACCGGACTGGTTTTCCAGCATTTGGGGCGACATCCAATGCCCGACGACGATCAGGTCATCATCTTCATCCTGGTCAATGTCTGCCCAAACAGCATCTGTGATGTTGCCAGAAAAATCAAGGGGCCTTCCTGTAAAAGTCCCTTCTTCATTCATAAGCAGGTAGGAATTTTCAGCCGATGGGTAAGCCCCGGCTAGGGATGCCCCCCCTACGAAAAGATCCATATCGCCATCCTGGTCCACGTCAGCAGCGGCCACGCAAGCAGTATTCTGATACACTGACGGAAGTATGCCAGTTGAAAAATTACCTTTGCCATCATTGAGGTAAAGACGGTCCTGCAGGAGGGGATTCTTTTGGCCAAACTCAGTGCTGCCGCTGGCTACGTACAGATCCAGGTCGCCATCCTGGTCGGCATCAAAGAAGAGGGCGTCAGTATCTTCATACTGTCGGTCTTTTTCCCACTGTGGCTGGGCTTTTAGGTTAAAAGTGCCTTTTTCGTTTTGCAGGTACATCCTCGCAGGATAGCCTTTACTCCCTCCAAAATAGAAGTCATCACGCTGGTCTCCATTGACATCACCCACCGCTATACAGGGGCCATTTGAGGAAGCTTTAAAGGCTAATAATGGCTCATCGGCAAAGTCATCAAAAGCATCTTCCTGGTGCAGGATAGGCATTGGGTTTATTTGGGTAAGCAATGGCCGGATATCATCCTGTGTCAATGATTCTGGAATTTCCTGCGCATCACGCTGGTCTATTTTAAGCAGTTGGTTAGCCGCTACCTTGGTGAGGAGCTGTTTTTTTCCGTTGGGCCAGCTTACTTCAAGCTTATCTACCTGCTGTTCATTTCCGATACCAAAGTAAAGCACCGGAGGAACTGACGACTGAAACCCACGGCTAAGCGTCATTTCCTGGTACTGCTGTTGGCCATTTGTATGAATGCTGATTTTTGCTCCCAGCCCGAAGTAATTATCTTCGCTGCCCCTCAGCTGTATCTGCAAATAGTTTGCGTTATCCCGGGCCTCAGACCGGTTTTCATACACGGAAGCCGTATCATTCAGATTGTTCAACACCAAGTCAACATCCCCGTCATTGTCCAGGTCGGCGTAGGCTGCGCCATTGGTAGCGCCCCGAAAATCAATTCCGGATGAGCCAGAAATATCGGTAAAGCGAAGGTCTCCTGTATTCTGATAGCTATGGTTCTGTAGCGGTGCTTCAGGAAAAAAAGCCTGCATTTCCTGGAAAGAAGGCTGCTTAGAACGTTGTTCGTTGATTTTGGTCCAGGCATCCCTATTCTGGATGTCCCGTACAATGCCATTGGAAATAAACAGGTCCTTCCATCCGTCGTTGTCCATATCAAAAAAGAGGCTGGACCAGCTCCAGTCGGTGCTGCTGACCCCTGCCAGTTGACCTACTTCACTGAAGACCGGAAGTCCCTGCCGGTCAAATCCACGGTGGAGCTGCAGGGTATTCTGCATATACTGGTAATGGTAGT
This sequence comes from uncultured Porifericola sp., assembly GCA_964518125.1. Taxonomy (GTDB): domain Bacteria; phylum Bacteroidota; class Bacteroidia; order Cytophagales; family Cyclobacteriaceae; genus Catalinimonas. The sequence continues at coordinate 7,612 of CAZFFW010000182.1, read as the reverse complement.
TTTCGCTAAGCATACGGGCAAATTTATGCCGGTTCATACCCACCATATTGGCCTGATAGCGGTAATGATCAGCCGCCCGCATATCAGCTACCATAATATCAGGAAGCCCGTCATTATTGTAATCCGCTATGTCAGCACCCATGCTGGAAAAAGAAATATGCTGCGTACTCTGCTGCAGTACGTCACGGAAAGTACCGTCCTGCTGGTTGAGGTACAGGAAATCAGGCTCAAAAAAATCACTGCCAGCATAAATATCAGGGTAGCCATCTTGGTTGATATCGGCAGCGGTGGCACTGAGGCCAAAAGCAAAATGCTGAATCCCGGCCTCCCGGCTGATGTTTGTATAGTGGTCACCATCATTACGATACAACTGGTCCGCTTCTTCAGCCATGGGACTGTATTTATTTTTGAAAATTTCCTCCTGGTTAAAGTTAAACTTAAGCGCGTGGTTCACCAGGTAAAGGTCCAGGTCACCATCCAGGTCAAAGTCAAAAAAAGTGGCCTGCGTACTGTAGCCGTTGTCGTTGATACCCCATTTGCGGGCTTCTTCCTCAAATGTCAGGTTGCCCTGGTTGATATACAGCAGGTTGTTGCGGAAACCACGGTCACCAGAGCGGCAGACATAAATATCCAATAATCCGTCGTTATTCACATCCGCCAGCGTTACGCCCGTTGTCCACAGGTTTTGGCTCAGGATACCAGCCTGCCGGGAAATATCTTTGAATTTTAGCGATCCCTGGTTGTGGTAGAGGCGGTCACCTGCCATATTGCCGGTGAAATAAATATCCTGCAGGCCGTCATTGTCCAGGTCTCCGATGGCCACACCTCCTCCGTTGTAGATGTAGGGATAAGTTAGGAAATTGGTGCGTTCGTTTTCTTCAATCAGGTTGGCAAAATCAATTCCAGTAGTGCCGGGGCTTAATGCATTGAAGAGGGTAGGCTCACCGGAAATAGCTTCTTCCTGTCCTGGATTACAGGATAGGTTAAGTAAAAGCAAAACAGCCAGGAAAAGCATGGTGCTTTTCCTGGCATATCTGCCTGCCCATAAGTCGTCTGATCCTGTCATCAGCCTGCTTTTATTCAGGGTACTGTGTGAGGTTAGGATTCAGGTCAAGTTCCTCCTGGGGTATGGGGAAGTATTCATGTTGACCTGTCTGCCAGCCCAAAGGACCCAGTACTTCCTGCGCCCGGCCCTGGCGCTTAAGGTCAAAAAAGCGATGCCCCTCAAAAACCAGTTCTATCCTTCGTTCATGGTAGATCATTTCACGCAAATCTCCCTGGCTGCTGTTGGAAATGGGCGCAAGACCGGCCCTTTCCCTTACCTCGTTCAGTGGCACTAGTGCATCTGATGACCTGCCCAGTTCATTCAATGCCTCGGCATAGTTTAGCAGTACCTCGGCATAGCGAAGGATAGGAAAGTTAATATCAAAATTGTTGACATCGTTCAGCGGTTTACCTTCAGGCAGGAATTTGCGTACGTTGGAATCCGTAAAGAAAACGGTATTGGAACCGATCTCAGGTGCCGGGAAAGGGTCTCGCACACCGTCGCCGTTGAGGTCAATGGAATCGTTGGCACCTACCAGGAGCAATGAAGCCTTTCTCCTCATGTCTTCTTCTTCAAAAGAGGTAATCAGGTCCACACTTGGCGTAAACCAGTTGGCCCAGCCGATCATCGGACTCCACATCACACTGTAAATATTTTCAGACTGTCCGCTCCAGAAACTGGGCGCCCGTGCCACCGACTGCATCTCAAAAATGGACTCTTCGCTGTTTTCATTATGGCCGTTGAACATGCTGCCGTAGTCTTCTATCAGGTTATACTGGTTCAGGCTGATCACCTCCTCGCTGGCATCTACGGTCTCCTGCCACTTCTGCTGGTAGAGGTACACCCTGCTCAGCAGTCCCATGGCTGAGCCACGGGTAGCCCTGCCCAGTTCTGCAGCATCTACCGGAAGAACATCAGCAGCCTCAATGAGGTCCTGCTCTACCTGCGCGTAGACTAATGCCTGGTCTGTTCTTGACAGCGCATTGTACTCATCACGGGTAAGCACCTCAGTCACCAGGGGCACATCACCATAAGAAATGATCAGGGTAAAGTAGAAAAGGCCTCTCAGGAATTTGGCCTCTGCCGCAAACTGGCGCTTTACAGCATCATCCATGTCAATTTCAGGGAGCTTTTCCAGCAGGATGTTGCTTCTGAAAATACCGCGGTACGAATCGTACCAGCGAGCAGTAAAAAACGGATTATCCGGCACCCAGCGGTAGTCGCTGATGGCTTTGAAATGAAATCCCCAGTCGCCGTTATCGCCTGTCTGTTCGTCTATGTTGTCAGAGGAAGACTCACCGAGGGGAAATATGGCATCCCGATAGTAGCCTTTCTGTCCGATAATATCATACACGGCAGTAAGCGCCTGTTCGGCATCCTGGGCATTCTGGAAAAAGTTCTCGTCTACCACGCCATTCTGGTATTCCTTGGTAACAAAGTCTTCGCCACATGAGGCAAACAGTAACAGTAGCGAAATACATAGTGAATTTTTCAGGTATTGCATAGTGCTTAAATTTTATGCTTAAAAGCTTACGTTTACTCCAATTGTATATGTCCTTGCCTGCGGATACAGGTCCTGGTCCAGGCCATTGGCGGCGGTATTGTTTCCGTCAAAGCCAATTTCCGGGTCATTACCGCTGTATTGGGTGAAAGTCAGCAGGTTTTGTCCGGCGATATAGGCCCTCATCCTGGAAATTCCCAGGCTGGACAACAGTTCGGGCGATAAATTATAGCCTAACTGAAGGGTACGAAGGCGGAGAAATGAGCCATCTTCTACCAGGTGGGTGCCCACTCTTACGTTCTGGTTAGGGTCGGTCACGATGGGACGGGGAATAGTATTACTGCTTCCCGGTCCGTTCCATGCATTGACCACCGTACTGCTTTTGTTAAAAGCCCTGCCCGAAGATTCCCGGATTGACCGGCCCAGGTTGAGTATTTCATTGCCCTGTACGCCGAACAGTTGGAAGTTGAGGTCAAAATTACCGTACTGCAGGCTGCCATTGATGCCGTAAGAGAAGTCAGGTACCGGATTGCCGATGATCTGACGATCATCGCCGGTAATGCGTCCGTCGCCGTTCAGGTCGCGGTAGCGGAAATCGCCGGGAGCAGTGCCTGTTAGCTGAAATGGTGTACTCTCGTCTCCATCTACTGCATTAGCCTGCCGCACTTCTTCGGGCGTCTGGAACAGTCCATCCGTTACCAGTCCGTAAAATACACCCAGCGGCTGACCTACCCGGATCAGGGCTACCGCACCGGAGCCTGAATAGGTAGAGGCCACGATTTCGTTGAGGATGTCTATATCTACCACTTCATTGTAGAAAGTCGTAAAGTTAAGCCCGATGTCGTAGGTGAACTTGCCGGTGGCTTTCCTGTAATTGGTGCTGAATTCAAAACCTTTGTTGAGCAGTTCACCCACATTGTCTACTGTCTGGGTCAGTCCCGAAATACCGGCCAGCGGCAGCGTGAGCAGCATATCGGTACGGGTTTTCTCAAAATAATCAGCCGTGAAGGTAAGCCGGTTGTCAAGCAGCCCCACATCTGCCCCGAGGCTCCATTCAGTGGCGGTTTCCCACTGTATGTTGGGGTTACCGAGTTCCAGCAAAGCAGCACCCAGGCTGGAAGATCCGGTCTGATTACCGAAAGGATAGTTAAAGCCCGTATTGAGGGCTGCCAGGTATTTGAAGTTTCCGATTGCATCAGAACCTACCTGTCCCCAGCCACCCCGTATTTTGAGGTCATTGACTAATTGTGAGTCAAAAAAGCTCTCTTCGGAGACCCTCCATCCGGCAGAAAAGGAAGGGAATACTCCAAACTTGTTGTTAGGGCCAAATTTAGAGGAGCCATCCCGCCGCACGTTGGCCGTCAGCAGGTAGCGCTCGTCATAGTTGTAGGTAAAACGCCCGAATACGGAAGCCAGTGACTCCTCGGTGAAAGAGGTGCTGGAATTGTTGATCAGCGCACTGTTGGTCACTTCGGTAAATGCATCAGAATCATATTCAGCATTGGCCGATATGGACCTGAAATCTAAGTTTTGGGCTGAAGTACCCACCATGAGGGATAAATTATGTTTGCCCAGCGTTTTCTGATAAGTAGCAAAATTCTCCCAGAGCCAGAAGGTAGAATTGAAGGCCGAACGGTTCACGTTGGAGTACAGGTCTTCCATCAGCCCTTCCCGGTAGGGCGGCTCAAAGAAATACGTATTACGCCCCACGAGATCCGTTGAGATGCTGGTCCGGAAGGTAAGCCCTTTGATGGGCTCAAAATTTACGTACAGATTACCCAACAGGCGGTTTTCCACATTATCTCTCTCCGGCAGTAGTTCACGCGAAGCGGCATTTCTTCTTCTTTCCAGGCGGGTATCAGTAGGGCCGGCAAAAGTGCCATCCTCATTGTAGACCGGTTGGGTGGGAAGCATCTGGTAGATTTCGGTGAAAGAACCATGGATAAACGTACGGTTGCCCGAGCCATTGTCATAGCGGGAGGTACGGCTGAAGGCCAGGCTGTTGCCTACCGACCATTTATCACTCAGCTGATTATCAGTATTGACCCGGAAAGACATCCGCTCATGAAAGGTCTCAATCATGATCCCCTGGTTGTTGAAGTAATTGGCCGAGACAAAATAATTATGTTTCTCGTTACCACCGGAAAGCGAAAGCTGATGGTCCTGAATGTTACCGTTGCGCATCAGTACATCTTTCCAGTTGGTTCCCTCGCCCAGGGCGGCGGGGTTGTCAAAGGGAGCGTCCTGACCGGCTGCGGTGAATGCCTGGTTCATATTTTCGGCAAATTCCTGCGCGTTCAAGGGCCGGGGCAGGTTGGTGGTGGGTACCTGCAGGCCATAGTAGCCGTTGTAGGTGAGGGTTGGCTGTCCGGAGGTGCCCCGCTTGGTAGTGATCAGCACGACGCCATTAGCGGCCCTGGCTCCGTAGATCGCAGCAGAAGCCGCATCTTTGAGCACTTCTACTGATTCTATATCATTGGGATTTAGGGAGGCCAGCGGATTAGTGGTTTCACTATTTCCCGCGCCCACAATTACGCCGTCAATCACATAAAGAGGGTTGCTGTTATTGATGGAGCCAATACCACGGATACGAACGCTGATGCCTCCTCCCGGCTGACCGCTATTAGAGGTCACATAAACACCGGCAGCACGGCCCTGGATAGCCTGGTCAAAACTGGCTACCTGTACTTTTTCCAGGTCTTCACCGGAGACAGAGGCAATGGCGCCGGTGATGTTGCTCTTCTTCTGGGTACCATACCCAATCACCACCACTTCTTCCAGTGAGGCTACGTCTTCATTTAACTGGACGCTGATGCTAGTCTGGTTACCAACGCTGACCTCCTGCGACAGGTAACCGATAGAGCTGAAGATCAAAACCGCATCATTCTGGCTGATAGAAAGGCTGTATTCGCCCTCCACGTTGCTGATGGTACCGTTGGTAGTACCTTTAACGAGGATATTTACGCCCGGCAATGGCGCACCGTCTCCCTGATCGGTTATTTTTCCACTGATCGTTCTTTGCTGGCCCAGGGCCGTTGTCGCCGAGAATATACTCATCAGCACACAAGCCAGCATTAGCAGGTTTGTTTTAGGATTGTAGTACATAAGCTTTGTATTTAGTTGTTGTATTTGAAGTAGTCATCACGAGGCCTTGCTGGCTTTCACCTAAATGTTAATAGGTTATATTAAAAATCTCTTAAAAAAGAGTGTTTTATCAGAGCTGCTATTTCAATCTTCCTACAATCTATCCATTATCCTGGTCATTTTATGCCAGTTTTTTTGCAATCATTAGTACAGTTTTAGCTTTATGTTGATTTGTTTAGGATGAATGGGTAGGATTGGGCTTTTGTGTCAGTTTGACACCTCATTGCTGGCAGGCCTGTCGCACACTTTATTGAATACTTTTGCTTTGCAAGTGATGATCTGAAGGCAAGTTTCAACGATATACTGATGATCTATCCCTGACAATTTGTAAAATCCATCATCTTAATTTCATTATATTGAGCAGCAATGCTATCATCATTGACATGAAGCATTAGGGCATAATCGTACGATTCAACAACCTTCAACGAATGATAATGAAAGACAGCAAAATAATTTTCTGGTCAGTGACAGTAGCCCTGGGAGGCTTCCTTTTTGGTTTTGATACCGCCGTAATTTCGGGAGCTGAGCAGGCCATTGAGCAACTCTGGCAACTGAGCGTACTGGAGCATGGGCTTACGGTCAGTATCGCCCTGATCGGCACAGTGGTAGGCGCCATGCTGGGTGGGTGGCCTTCCGATGCGATCGGCCGAAAACAGACACTTATCTGGATAGGGGTACTCTATCTGCTATCGGCCCTTGGTTCTGCCCTCGCTACCGACTGGTATCTGTTCATGTTCTTTCGCTTTATCGGCGGACTGGGGGTAGGGGCTTCTTCGGTGGCGGCGCCCATGTACATCAGCGAAATCACCCCGGCCGACAAAAGAGGCAAGATGGTGGGGCTATTTCAGTTCAACATAGTGTTGGGTATCCTGATTGCCTACCTCTCCAATTACCTGCTGCGTGATGCGGGAGAGGCGGCATGGCGCTGGATGCTGGGGGTAGAAACCATTCCTGCCCTGGCCTTTGTCTCACTGGTCTTTTTTGTGCCCCGTAGCCCTCGCTGGCTGGTGGTAAAAAAAGGGGCAATAGAGGAAGCAAGAAAAGTACTCCACATGATAGACCCTCAAAAGGCAGAAGCCATGCTGCAGGCGATCATCACCTCCGGAAAGTCTGATCAGGATCAGGTGGTGGTAGACCGGCTTTTTTCCGGGAAGTACCGATTCCCGGTAATGCTGGCGATTGTATTTGCGATTTTCAACCAGTTTTCCGGTATCAATGCCATCATCTATTACGCTCCCCGCATCTTTGAAATGGCAGGACTTGGCAAATCATCGGCTCTCCTGTCCTCGGCAGGTGTAGGTTTGGTCAACCTGATTTTTACGATGATTGGGCTTACCCTGATTGATAAGGCAGGTAGGCGCAAGCTGATGTTCATCGGTTCTCTGGGACTGATCCTTACCCTGGGACTTGTAGCCTGGTCTTTTTATGGAGATAAGATATCAGGTATGCTGGTAGCCATTTTTCTTTTTGCCTACATCGCTTTTTTTGCCCTATCACAGGGAGCCGTAATATGGGTATTCATTTCGGAGATTTTTCCTAATAAGGTGCGCGCTGCCGGCCAGGCCCTGGGAAGCTTTACCCATTGGATCATGGCGGCACTGATCTCTTTTTCTTTTCCCTACTTTACCTCCCTCCTGGGTGCCGGTAATACCTTCATGTTTTTTTCGGTCATGATGGTGCTGCAGCTTTTCTTTGTCTGGAAAATCATGCCTGAAACCAAAGGTACCAGCCTGGAAGATGTAGGCCAGCAGCCTAAGAGTGATCATCATCAGGAGGCCAGCCCAGTGGCGAAAGAAAAACCCTTGGCATAATTAATTTTGCACTAAAAGTTTTCAGGCAGGAAAAATGGTGATTGGCAAAAGGTCATGAAAGGCAGTATCCATAGCATGTTTATATGCCATCTCTACTTATAGAGCACTTAT
>CAZFFW010000181.1:0-11414 GCA_964518125.1 uncultured Porifericola sp. | reverse complement strand
CGGAGGCCCCGAACTGACCAGCATGGAAGTATATCAGTAAAAGAAAAAGCCCCTAGAAGGGGCTTTTTCTTTTAATTAAATAACTCTCTTCGGAAATACTCAGTATTTTCTTCCGGAGTTCTATACCAGGTAGGATTTGAGGGTTTAAATACACCTTCTTGAATTACATAGTTAAAAGAAGGGTAAACATCTTTAATATATATTGTTTCTAACGGCCAAAGCCATTCCTGGTGCATTACGATACCAAAAGGATGAATGCCATTTTCATCTTCCCAATAGTCTTTAATACCATCCCCATCTGCGTCAATTTTCTGCGTTAACTCAAGTATATGAATTTCACTTTGCGTATCCGCCACTTTTAATATCGGATCAAACGGTGCTTCCATCAAAAGCTCACCTTCTTTTATTTGTAAAATCACTTTTACTAATTTGAATTCTCCCAATTGAGTACCTGAGCGCACATTAACATGAATATGATCAGGAGAAAATAGGGTTTCTTGAGTACTTGCTATTACGTTAATAATCAGATTTTCACCACCAACATTAAGCATTTCTTGACTTTCAATAAGATTTATCGGTTCAGCACTATCGTATCTTTCCACTAAAACATCTGCTATTCCATCCAGGGGTATTCTGATAAGGAAGTTATGATCAAAAGACGCACCCTTTGCCTTAGCAATAAAGTCCATCTCAATTTTCTCAATCTGTTTACCCTTATAGTATTGTTGGGAAGTCATTTCAACCACAAAGTCATTGTAGTCTGCATCACCTTTTAATGGAGAGAGGTCTTCAAAGGCAAAAGTAGCAATTGCATCTATGGGATACCTGACGATACATTCTCCCAGACAATGTTCATAAGTCATGGGCTCACTTCCTTCTTGGAAAACTTCTCCATTGGCCCAAGCAGTAGCTTCTTCCAATAAAACTCCGTTGTCATCTAATCGAGCTATTTCAACGAATAAAGCTATTGTACTACACTCATCGACTTCATCCAAGGGTATAGTAAGTATATAATTTTCTACTAGAGGTGAATGAGTAAGCTTATAAGGAAAATTGGCACTAGCAGGCAACCCTGCATCATCAAGAGGAATTTGGGACATGGGTCCTATATAAACTTGAGTTGATTTTAAAAACCAGGTATTATTGGTTGAAACTGATAAATATAAGTTCTCTAAATCATTACTAATCTCTAAATTTCCTAATTCATTATCTTGTGCATCAACTAAGCTTAATACCGTAGGTGTACCACAAGTAGTTTCAGTAGGAACCTCAATTTGTCCCTTTAAGAAAGGGAACTGGTCAGATGCTGTTTCATCATCTTGACAAGAGAATAAAAATACTGCAATAATTAAATTAAAGGCTAAACTTAGCTTGTTAATCATTTTAAGCTTTTTCATATGATTAAATCTAGGTAATAAATCGTGCAAGTGTAATGCAAATATATGGTCCATTTGAAATATTTAATAAAAATATTACAATATATTTTTGATTTAATCTAATGCTAGATATCATCTATTGCATTCTTTTTAATAGTAATACTATGATTTATGGCATAAATATTTATTTTTAAAGTTTATCAAGTTATTAAAAGTGATATTTAGAAAAAAATCAGTATGATTTTCTTAAAAAAATAAACACGATTTTTTTTCTATCTTTTCTCATGTTCGCCTTTAAATGAAAAAAGCAGGCTTCAGTGAAGAAAACCTGCTTATCATTTTCATAATTTTATTATCAAATATTACTCATATGATTCTATTATTGATAAAGGTAAATTACCTACTCACCTGCTGAATCCTGTATAATCCAGTATGGTCGGGAAATTCCATTTAAATCCCATACAACTTCACCTTCTCTTAGGGTGAGTTCACACTCAAGTGTTTGTTTGCCATCCATTCTATAACCGCCGCTATCTACAAAACCAAAGTTTCCTTCTTTCAGATTGATTACCGCCACATCCGCGACAGCACCCTCACTCAGATGCCCAAGGTCTTCTCGCTGAAGTACTTTGGCAGAATTCCAGGTAGAGGCGGTTATCACCTCAGCCATGGGCATACCCATGTTGATAAACTTGGACATTACATTGATCTGGCTTTTCATACCGGCGTTCATACTACCGGTATGCAAATCTGTGCTGATGGTGTTTGGCCGGAAACCCTCTTTGAGTGCAGGAATCGCCTGCCTGAAAAGGAAGCTACCTCCTCCATGGCCAACATCAAATATTACCCCTCTTTTCTGGGCTTCCCAGACGTATGGGCGTACTTTACCTCTTTCATCCACCACAGGGATGCGACCAGGAACATGGGCAAAAGTATGGGTGAAAATATCACCCGGCCGCAGCTTTTCCATCAATAAAGCTTCCAGAGAGAGCGGAGGTATATGTCCGCCGAAATCTATCATGACCGGAATGCCTGCTATTTTTCCTGCTTCAACCGCTCTTTCTACCGGATCCCATTCCGGCCCTGCATAATGAGCCACCTTGATGCCAACGATTTCCGGATGTCGCTGGGCTACCATGGCAGTCATCTTAGCATCCATATCGTTCAGGTTCTGCTCAAACGGCCCACCCTTCATACCTGAGCCTACAATATTTAGAAAGGACAAAACCCTCGTTTTTGAACGGTCAATAGTTTGTTCCTTAAAGGTTGGGAAGTTTTTCCAGCCAGCCCCACCGACATCCACAATCGTGGTAACGCCAACCCGAAATGAAAAGCCGTCCGGTGGCAGTGCTGTAAAACTGTTGCTCAGGTAAGCATCGGGTTCTGTACCGTGAAAATTGTGGGAATGCAGATCAATTAAACCCGGCGTCACATACAGGCCCTGCGCATTGACTACTTTTTCAGCCGAAGACTCAGGAATATCTGCTGCAACTCTGGCAATTTTTCCATCAGCAATGGCTACATCCATCACCTTGTCTATGCTATTTTTGGGGTCGATTACATGTCCACCCTTGATCAACATCTCGTATTGCTGGGCCTCACTGGAGAAGACCAGGCATAGGATCAGGGCAGCCAGCATCTGCAGGCGTATTTTCATACAATAGTTACTTTTCATACTGTTAGACTTTGGCATCCATTAAGGTTTGTCTTACTCGTTCGGCAACTACCCTTTCCTGTCCGGGTATCAGCATCCAGGTAGTGATCTGAATACTATTGTCAGAGCCCCAACCGGCTACTTCAATGGAGGGATGCCCTTGCCGCATAGCCTCATGAAAGGAATCATTGGTATGTTTTATCTTTGAATCGTCCCAGGCAATTTTCAGGGTGGGTACGTGGTTGGCAATATCTGGTACGAAAGTCTCTGTAGTCACGCCCTCAACATCTTTCACATGATCGGCAATATGGGCGATTTGTTTCTCCCACATTTTCCACTCCTGCTCATGATCTTTATTCACATAGAGTTCCAATGCAACCATCATCCCGAGGATTTCTTCTTTATTGACTTTCATCCCTCTACCGACGGTATTGCCCCGCGGTGGTGCATGCAGACGGGCTGCCTGTATCAGGTTTTTCTTACCGAGAAGGAGACCGGCACTCTGCGGACCACGGATGCCTTTTCCTCCTGAAAAACAAACCAGGTCAAAGCCCATTTGTGTATATTTCCACAGGTTCTCTACAGGAGGAACATCAGCCGCACAGTCATTCATGGTAGGAATATCATATTTTTTGGCTACTTCTATCCATTCTTCGTGTTTGATCTCTCCACTGCCGTTATTGGCATTGAGAAAGAACATCATAGCGGTATTTTTATTGATAGCCTTTTCCAGTTCTTTCCGCGTGTCCACATAGATTATTTTGGCCCCTGTATTCCTGATGGCGTGGGCATAGCCTATCTGATGAGCATTCTGCATGATAACTTCCGATTTCATACCGGTGCCATCCAGATGGGGCAATTGCACGACTCTTTCGTTGTCCATCCCAGCAATCACACCCGCGGTACCAAAGGTGATGGCTGAAGCGGCACCACTTGTCACCATGGCATCCTCGCTTTTGACCATGGATGCAATGCGGGCGCCTACTTTTTCCTGGAGTTCGTCCAGTGTTACATAGTCATTTGAAGCATACAGAATAGCCTGCATTACTTCTTCGGACATCAGGGAGCCAGTCATGGAGGTATAGGTACCGGCAGCATTGATGAAGGTTCGGATGCCAAGTTCTTTGAAGTAATCCCTCCTCACCAGGCTGGCAACAGGCTGGGCAGCTGCTGTAATGGCAGTTCCACCTAATAAGCCTCCCAGTAGGGGAACAGAAGAAAGTTGTCTGAGTAGTTTTCTACGACTGAGCATAATAAAAACGTTTTTGGGAAAGAAAATTTACAGGGAAGCAATACAGTCAATTTCTACCAGCGAGTCTCCGGGAACCCCGCCAAATACTGCTACAGTGGTACGAACCGGTGGGTTGGGGCCAAACTTTCCGCGATAGACTTCATTCATACCTTTGTAATCATGAATATCGTGGAGGTAGACATTGACTTTGAGCACTTTATCCATAGATGAACCGGCTTTCTTGAGTTCTTTTTCAAGTTCATTCAGGACGTGCTCGGTGTGGGAAGTGATATCTCCGTCAAAATGAGCCCCCTTTCCGGCAATGTACACAAGCCCATTATGTACAACTGAGCCCGAAAAGAGCGGGACATCCTGCTCGTCTTTGTGGATATTAAAGCATTTTTTCTCTGAAGAATTGTCGGATGGGGCGTAAGCTTTAAGTGCGGTAGTAGTGCCAAAAACAGCGGCAAATGAAGCGAATATACGCTTCACCATTGTGCGTCTTTTGTTCGTCATGGATTGTTTAAACTTTAGGTTGTGTATTGCTATGAATATAGAAATTAACCTAAACAATAAAAAACCACCGACCTTCATAAAGGCTAAAATGCCTTTATTTTCAACCAAAAATGACTATTAACGCATCTGCCAGCTTCTTCCCGGCTGCTCGGCCCGGAAAGTTTCTATGCAGCCTCTGTCCTGCAGGGTCACATAGCAGGTCATACCGTCCGGACCACCAAAAGCAATATTGGAAGGCAGTTCTCCTCTCATATAAATCTCCTCCAATATTTCTCCTTCGGGAGATACCTTTACGACTGTACCTTTGCCGTGACGGGTTATGTACAGGTTGCCCTCCTGATCAGTACGCATACCATCCATGCCAAAATCAGGAAAAGTAAGGAGTTCCCTTTTATTGCTAATCTCCCCCTCAGGCGAAAGGTCATAGGCCCATACTTTGCGCTGTACACTTTCATTTACATACAAGGTCTTTTCATCAGGGCTTACCTCCACACCGTTGGTGGTACCCATATTTTCTTCCAGCAGGCTCACCGTACCGTCGGGCATGATCCGCCAAAGTTTTCCGGTAGATGCTGACCAGTTGGGGTCACTGGCAAAAAGAATGTCATTACCCATGATCGCAATATCATTAGGCTGGTTCATGGCGGCCTCATGGGCATGCACACTGACTTCCTGGTTCTGCATATTGACCTTCAGAATATTATGCTGCTTATAATCCGCAATCAGCATTTCGCCTTTACTGTTGAAGCGAATCCCATTACCAATACTACCCTCCGGGAGGGTAATAAAAAGGCTGGCTTCGCCTTCCGGGCTTACTTTTCCGATAGTGCCTTGCTGGTCAAAGTTGACGGCATAGATATTTCCGTCGGGTCCGAGGGCTGGGCCTTCTATGCCTTTGGTGAATATGCCCGCCTCTGTCAGGTCTTTGGTATCTACCCGGGCGGTATCTTCAGATGGGTTGACAACAATTTTGACACTATCCAACAACTGATCATTGCCGGCAAGTACCATTCGGACATATGTCTCACCTGCATTGATGCCTTTCACTAGCCCGTCTCCACTCACTTCAGCTACCAGCGGTTTGGCTGAATACCAGGCCAGGTCTTCAGGATTCACAGCGCCCTGTACGTTCAGCTGTTTTTCTTCTCCAACGGAAATGGTGCTTACCCTTTCAGCAATTTTTACTCTTTGACAGGATGTGATAACCAAAAAAACCAGGATTAAGCGAAGTTTCATGAGAAGCTGTTTAAGATTTCGTTAGCGGCTTTTTCCGCCGCATATTTATAATGAGACCTTCAAAAGGCTGATTACAGGCGCAAATTAATATAATTTTAACCAGCAAATTTTGCTTATCTACGAAAATATCACGGAATTTAGGTTAATTAACCTACACACTATGCCTGCTTTTTTTTATCAACCGATCAGCCGCAAATCCTTTATCAGAAAGAGTGCTACTTTGGTGGGGGCTCTTTCGTTGGGAGCAAATTATTTTAAGGCTACTGCTGCCCCTAAGAAAGAAGCGCATTTTGCGCTACTGTCCGATACCCATATTGCTGCTGATCAGGAAAATCAGTACCGCGGCTTTTTCCCTTACGAGAATCTTTCGCAGGTAATACCACAGGTACAAAAAGTAAAGCCTGATGGCGTCATTATCAACGGTGATGTGGCTCGCCTGACCGGAGAAAGCGCGGATTACCAGAATGTACGCCGCTTGCTGGATCCGCTGGCCAGAGAAGTACCCGTCTATATGGGTATGGGCAACCATGATGACCGAAAGCATTTTCTGGAAGTTTTCCCCTCAGATGATCAGGCTCCGGTACAGGATAAGCACATCAGCATCATTGATAGCACTCCCGTCAGGATAATTTTGCTTGATTCTTTGTTATACGTGGATAAAGTTGCCGGCTTGCTAGGCAAGCAACAGCGGGAATGGCTGGATCAATATCTTGGCACATCAGGTACTAGGCCTACAGTGCTGTTTGTACACCATACACTCGGGGATGGCGATACTGATTTGCTGGATGCTGGCCGCATGTTTGACGTCATTCGCCCTTACAAGCAGGTGAAGGCAGTATTTTATGGCCATTCTCATCGCTACCACATAGAAGAAGCAGACGGATTACAGTTAATTAACTTACCTGCAGTAGGCTACAATTTTAATGATGAGCAGCCTACCGGATGGGTAGATGCCCTTTTTGACGAAAGTGGCGTAAAGCTGACGCTACATGCCAATGGTGGCAATATGGCTGAAAACGGCCAAACGCGCGAAATCAGTTGGATGCGCTGATCATTCAAAAATGAAAGTGCCGAATTCCTGGTACTGGTGGAAATTACCGGAAGTAGGTTGCCACAGAAAGTAGCGCGGTTTTTCCTGGTCATAGTCAATCCGGTACATATTGGCGCGCCATCTGGTGCCGGCTTGAGGCGGTACATTACCCAGAGGTTTGAGTAAGGTGTATGGGATGAAAAACTCTGCTGTCCAGCTATCAATTTTCGCCATGCTTTCTTTCGGCCCACCCTTTACAGCAGTGGCGTGTTTTGTACGCCTCTCACCCTCATAATGCCAGGGACGCCAGCCAAAAAAAGTACCGTCTCTGTTTGGAACCATGATGGGCAGCTCATAGTCCAGTGGAGACAACTCATATTCAAAGTAGACGGGAAATTCTTCGTCTGTCCAAAGGAATACCTCAACGACATCTTCATTGTACAGGTCGGCAAAGTCTTCGGTAAGGGTGGCAGTGAGTTGCTCATCCTCACACTCCATCAGAAAGTAAATGCCCGTTTCGGAATATAGTACCTTGGCTCTGGTATCAAGGGTTTTGCCATCACCGCGCATCTTGAGTTCTACCCATGTGGCCTGCTGCCAGGCAGGAGCATTTCCTGCACCATCAATCTCAAAATCATCCGTTTTACTGATTCGTAGTATATCGTCCTGGCTCATGGAAAGGTAAGGTTGAACAAAGAGGAAAATAAGTAAGCTTAGCGTATGGTAAAATTTCATTGTTTTTGTCTACAATATAAAAAAATAGGTGGGCTAAAAGCCACACCTATTTTTGGAATTAATGAAGAAGCAAAATTTTTATTCAATATTTGGATTAGCGTCTATCCAGATACGGTTGAGGAAAGTATCCGGACCCTGACGTGATACAGCGGCCTCGTAGTTGGTATTGTTAAGTGCCGCTTCGGTAGTGGAGTATTTTCCTCGGCGGGGTATACGTCCGCCGGTTTCCCCGGGATTATCACCCGGATCCAAAACAGGATATCCGGTTCTTCTCCACTCAAAGAAAGCTTCAAATGAACGGTCAAATAGAGATATCCAGCGCTGAACAGCAATCTGTTCCAGTTTTTCCTCTTTGGTACCGGTGAGACTTCCTTCTTCAGAGTTCAGGTAAGCTTCCACCTGAGCAGGTGTGATGAAGTCACCATAGATGTTCATCGTAAGCGCTGCCCGAACACCATCCCTGTAAAACTCATCAGCCTGGGCTTCAGTAGCGCCCCAGCCTTCAAGAGCTGCTTCGGCTTTCAGGAAGGATACTTCAGCGTAACTCATGGTGACCGCTGGTCTGGCAACAGACTCGCTCAGCAACACATCAAAGCTGGGATATGAATATTCAGAAAGGTTTACATTATCGTATTGTTCAAAACTAAGGGCAGGCATCAGGCCACGATACACCAGGTCAGCAGGATCTCCACTCTCAGCAAAAGCATTTTTTGAATTTTGCGTAGGCTCTGCTAAGACCGGCAGGCGAGGATCATTTTTCGCTTTCAGCGTTTCCACCAGTGCTTCGCCAATGAAAGGCTTGCCACTCTCTCCACCAGTTCTGGGCCTGTAAAGACTCAGCATAGGATTGGCGTTAGCACCCTGTCCGTTGTTACTAAAAGTAGGAACCTCGGCATTATCAGCATTGCTGGAGAGCAACTGGCTATTCATTGCTTCCGTCACTACCTGTTGCGCCAGGCTGGGATTTGCATGCTTCATACGCATACCAATCTTTAGCTTCAGCGAGTTGCCAAACTTTCTCCACTGCTCAAGGTCACCTTCGTAATAAAAGTCAGCAGAGCCATAGGATGCATCCCCATTGGTGATCCGGCTGATGGCATTGTCCAGCATGGTAATCAGTTGAGGATATATCTCGGACTGGGGATCATATGCGGGAAGTGTGTTGGGATTCTGTACTCCCTGTACCGCTTCAGAAAATGGTATATCACCTACCAGTGCGGTGGTTCTTTCCCAGATTTTTACAGCCAGTATTTCGGCAATGGCCAACTTAGTGCGTCCCTCAGGGTCATCTTCTAACCCGGCCAGCAGGTCAGTTTTAATCTGGGTGAGTTCACCGAGCAGGCCGTAGTTACCTTCAAAGAACCCATTATCATAAGAAGTAATTGACTGATAATGGGAAGTGGTAAAGCCACGGTCAGCATCGCCGAAATGCTGGACCCAACTGCCGTACTGCAGGTACATGACCCAACTGGACGGATAAAAGGCATCATCTTTCTGTACGGCAGAGAAGACAAAATTAGGATTGATGGAAGTCACTGAGTTTGGTGGTTCGTTGAGTTCTTCCAGTGCATCAGTACAGGAGTTGCCAACGACCAACAGAAAAATCAGCAGACTAAGAGATATATATTTTATTGACAATTTCATGGGTTGAGTACTACTTAAGGTTACACAATGTTACAATCCAAGATTCAGGTTGAAGCCAAACTGACGTGACATAGGGAAGGAAGCTGATTCCATACCCAGTGAATTGTTGGCTACGTTGAAGTTGGCTGCTTCAGGAGAGAAACCATCGGTGTTACGCTGCAGGTATCCCAGGTTACGGCCCACCAGAGAGATACTGGCTGACCGGAAGGGCGTGTTTTCCAGAATAGACGAAGGTAATCTGAAGGCCAGGTTTACCTCACGCAGAGCAATAAAGCTACCGTCATTCATAAACAACTCGCCTACCGCACCACGGGATCCTGGTACCACCCGGTTCCAATAGTCTTCAGCACTTACCTGCGTAGTATTGGTCTGTCCGGTTGAAACCCATTCTCCGGCATCGTTCTGCTCGGCTACGATTCCTTCTACTACCAGGTCGCCTTCACGTCCGGGAAGGGTACGTTTGGTGGTACCGTGGATCGCCTCATACACATTAGACATGGAGAATATATCCCCACCCTGACGGATGTCTAAAGTAGCTGAAAGTGAGAGATTCTTGAAGCGAAGGTTATTGGTGAACCCACCGAACCAGTCTGGAAGTGCATTACCAATCGGGAAGAGGCCACTCTCAATGATCGGGAGTCCGTTAGGGGCTACCAGTACATTACCGTTGGCATCTCTGAGCTGTCTTCCTACATCAGTGTAGATTTGGGCATAAGGCTGGCCGGGTTCGGCAAAAAGGCGAATATTCCTGTCGTCACCGAGCTGGAAAGTTTCTACTCCCTCCACCAGTTCTACTACTTCGTTGTTATTGCTGGCGTAGTTAAAGCTGACATCCCAGCTGAATCCATTGTCCAGTTCTATCGGAGTAGCAGAAAGTAAGAGCTCTATTCCATAGTTACGAATCTCACCAGCATTCACCCTACGACTGTTGAAGCCAGAAGTAGGTGCCACACTGATGCTCAATATCTGGTTGGTAGTGCTGGCAGTATAGTAAGTAAAGTCCAAACCAATACGGTTATTGAACAACCTCAGGTCAGTACCAATCTCAAACGAGGTGGTAAGTTCGTTTTGCAGATCCAGCGGCGGGAGTGTGTTGGTAAATCCGGCCAGTGGTTGCCCATCGTGGGGTATGTTCCTCAGACTGTACGTACCAAAAATCTGGTAAGGATTGCCTGATGCACCGGCCTGCGCCCATGAAGCCCGTAATTTGCCGAAAGAAAATACCTTGGAGTCCAAATTAAAGGCGTCTGTCCAGACGAAACTACCGCTCAGGGAAGGGTAGAAGAAAGACATATTTTCCTTAGCCAGATTGGATGACCAGTCGTTACGAGCGGTCCAGTCCAGGAATAGTATGTTTTTGTAACCAATTTGGCCAAAAGCATACACGGAGTTGATCGCCGACTCACTCAGGCCAAAGGTAGGGTTATTGACATTGGTATTTCCAATGACAAACAGGTCGGGAACATTGAATTGCCCTCCGTTATAACCCACCTGACGAAAGAACTGGTACTGTCGCTGTGCACCGATATTTACGCCAATGTCAAAATCACCAAAAGTTTTCTGAGCACTAACCAGTACGTCAAAGTTATTTTCTTTTACCCGGAACACATTTTCTGATATACTACCCTGTTGTGTTACCCTGGTACCCAACGCACGGTATTCAAGACGTTGTTCAGTATAAAAGTCCGTACCTGCGCGACCTGATACGCTCAACCAGTCGGTAATTTCAAAATTAGCGCGTACCAGACCGATGATTCTTTCACGGGAGTCTTCATTACGGGCGTTGTTGATGGCCCAGTAAGGGTTCATGGTAAATGTACCGCTGGACCAGTGGCGTTCCCAGCCTTCTACCTGCTGTCCGGCTGGTACCTGCAGGTCAGAAAGATTCTCGAAATCTGACTGAGTGTACTCATATTTTTGCAGGTTTTGGATCCTGATGTTACGCGGCATGTAGCGTAAAGCGTAAGCCACGTTTTCCTGTGCATCGGATAG
>CAZFFW010000180.1:0-11416 GCA_964518125.1 uncultured Porifericola sp. | reverse complement strand
AAATTTGCGTTTCAGGAAAGACACAAATACAGCTTGATTGGTTGGCTCTCCTGTCAGAAAACTATAGCCTTGTTGTTCAAAACGCTGCCTATGATCGTTTGAAAGTGCAGCACGCCACGCTCTGTATTTTGAACTTTAAACCTTCAACTTTTAACAACCTACAGCTTCCGCAGCATCTTTCCGTTACGCTGCTCAGAAATCTCTCCTGAGTCAATGCTCAGTTTTCCGTTGACCAGCACGTAGTCAAAGCCTTCGGCCAGTTGGAAAGGATTTTCGTAAGTCGCGGTGGCTTTCACCTGCTGCGGGTCAAAAACCAGGATATCGGCTTTCATGCCGGGGGCCAGCCGGCCTCTATCGGTGATGCCCATCGTCTGAGCGGGCAGCGAGGTCATTTTGCGCACGGCTTCTTCCAGGCTGAAAAGGCTGTCCTGCAGCACGTACTGCTCAATAATCTTGGCAAAAGTACCGTGTCCGCGCGGATGCCTGGAAGTAGGACTTCCGTCAGAGCAGATCATCACCAGTGAGTCAGCGATGAAACGGGCCTGCAGTGCATCGTTCATTACAAAATACGCGCCTGAGGCTCCTCCCGGACGAATGTCGTCAATCAGCACATCTTCAAAAGGCTTATCCAGTTCATTTGCCACCTGCGCCAGGGTTTTGCCGGCCCAGGGAGCCGTGCCCAACAGGGTAGCTTCCGGCCCGTTGCGCTGGTTGACTTTGTTGCGTAAGAATTCCGCAAGTTCGCCTCGCTGGGTGCTGACTACTTCATCATAGTCGTTGGGAGGTAAAGCCCACTCCGGAAAGACGATACTAATGGTGGTATAACTGGCGGTGTAAGGGTACACATCGGCAGTGACATTGATACCTTCCTCCCTTGCTTTGGCCAGTACCTTCAGGATTTCTTCGGCCCGGTCTTCACCCTGTCCGTAGACTACCTTCATGTGCGATACCTGCACCGGTGCATACTTTCCCTGCATCAGCAGTTCGCGCAGTGAGGCTTCCATGGCTTCATCGTCTTCGTTACGGATGTGACTGGTGATGAACTTACCTTTTTCTCCTACAATCTGCGCCAGGTGCTCCAGTTCGTAGTCCGGCGCATAGGTACCGGGGATGTACTCCAGACCGGTGGTCATCCCGAAAGCACCGGCGTCCAGACCTTTGGCCAGCATCTGCCCCATATCCACCACCTGTTCCTGCGTAGGGCGAGGATTGTATTTGATGCCGGAAAGCATACGCAGCGTACCATGGCCCACAAACATGGCAATGTTGACGCCGGGTACGGTGTCTTCTGCCTGCTGCATCCATGCACCGAGGTCTTCTACTGCCGGGCTGGAACCGTCTTTACCCAGTGAAATCGTGGTAGCACCCATGGCCAAAAAATTGTGAAAATCAGGCGTTTCCAAAGGATTACCGTGAGAATGGGTGTCGATAAATCCGGGAGTGACTACTTTGCCGGCAGCATTTATCCTCCTGCTCACCTGGATCAGGCTGCTATCTATTTCACCGATAAAAGCTATGCTGTCTCCCGAAACGAGGACATCTGCTGTATAGCCTTTTTTGCCATTGCCATCTATAATTGTCCCCTGACTGATCAGCAAGTCAAAGCTGCGGTTATCCTGTGTTGCAAGAAATTGTTCAAAAGCGGAAGGTTCGGGAGAGGTACAGGCAGCGGCTACAATAATAAAAAAGAGTAGAAAAAGTGCTTTGGTCATGTGTTGCATCTGTTGTGTTTTCTGGCTGATACGGTAATTTCCGGAGAAGATAAAGATAAGGTTTATGATGAAATTTCCGGTAAAATAGATGTGCAGGGGTGAAGATTCTATATACGGAAGCAGTCTCGGGGAAATAATCTGGCGCTTAATTACTCAATACCTGGAGGCTGGCCTGCTGCATCTTCAGCCTTCGTGTTGGGAAACATACCAAATGATATACATCAGTGCGCCGACAACAGGAAGGAAAACCACCAGCGATGCCCAGGCATACTTTTGCCTTTTGGAAAAGCTGCGCCTGTATATGTTGAGCAGGGCTGCCAGGTCCAGGCCGATGATAATCGCGATCAGCACCAAAAGCAACAATGGCTCCCAGCCGCCCAAAGCGCCAAGAGCCATTGCCAAGACATCTATGAGAAAATAAGCCACTAATCTACATTTTCATACTCATTCAAAATGCCTCCGGTCAGCCTGAGTAGTTCAGTTTCTGAGTCCAGCAGATCAAATTTTGCCTGCAGGTTATTGAGGGCGGTATTGAGGTAGTTGACCTGTATCTGCCGAAAGTCAAAGGAGTTAATGGTTCCGGTCTGGAAACGCTCATCGGCCAGTTCCAGGTTGAGCGCGGCGATACGGATATTTTCTTCAGAAATGGAGAGCAGCCTTTTGCGGGCATTATACAGGTCAAAGGTAGCCACCAGGTCATTGCGCAGGCTGAGCTTGAGCTGGTCAATTTGCAGTTGACGGATACGCTCGGTAGTGTAAGCATTCTCAATAGAACGCTTTACCCTTCCGCCATCAAATAGCAGATAACTCAGCGTAAACCCTGCGGCATAGTTGGCCACCTTAGGTCGGGTGATCGGGTTGTCTATCGGACGGATCAGTTCAGCATTACTCAGGTCCTGCCGGCTCCAGGTGTAGGCACCGCTGGCACTGAACGCAAGGCGGGGGTAAAGTTCAGTCCTGGCCAGTCGCGTGTCGGCCCGGGCTAGTTCCAGGTTGAGGAACTGGTTCTGCAGATTAGTATTACTGCTCACCATTTTGTCGTACATATCCTCCAGCGCATAATCGTTCAGGTCGATTTCTAACTCGTCAGTCAGGGCATACCCGGTGTTTACTTCCTGGCCCATGAGCAGGTTCAGCGTGCGCCGGGCATTCAGGAAATTGACTTCCTGTGTGACAAAGTTGGAAGAGTCAGTCAGGAAAGCCGTCTGCTCCTGCAGTACGTCAAACGTTACCGCACTTCCCAGGTCGCTTTTGAGCTTAATGTATTCGTAGCGGTCTTTGGAGAGCTGAAAAACATCCTCCAGTACATCCAGACGCTCTTTTTCCAGTTGGGTCAGGTAGTACTGGGTAATGATCGCCTGTACGGCATTTTCTACCACCAACTGCGCATTACCCATACTAAGGTCCTGCAGCTTTTGCAGACGTGCACGGTTGATCTGTACACGAAAACCATCAAACAACACCCAGTTCAGGTTAATGGCCGGCCCTATGTCATTAGAGATGGTCAGACCCTGCAGGAAGCTGGCCGGGTTATCCACATCACGGAAATTATTGGACTGGCTGATGTTAAAGCTGATGGTAGGCCATCTTCCGGCTGCGCCCCAGTTGTTGTTATTTTCTGCGATTTCTACATTGAGCTCCTCTATCTGGATGTCAAAATTGTTGTTCAGCCCCAGTTGTATGGCCTCAGAAAGTGTAAGAGTCTCCTGCGCATGGCCATTGTTCAGCAGGAAAGGCAGCAGGCCCAGAGCGAGCAGTATCTTAAAATATATTTTCACTGATATTGGAATTTGTGATAGGTCAGAAAAAAGGAAGGGATGATTCCCTTCCTGTACATCCTACAGACTTTGCAGTCTTTTCTTTTCTTTGATCGCCGGCTCCACATCCTCAGCAGTGGGGATGTACAGCGGTTCTTCAGGGGTCATCCAGTTGGATACTCTTGCCCATACTTTGTTGAAGGCCAGCTTAAGGTCGTTGAAGGCCAGCATAAACACCGGGAAGAACAGCAGGATCAGCAGTGTTCCGAACATGACGCCATAAGCCACGGAGATCGCCATAGGAATCAGGAACTGTGCCTGGAAACTCTTTTCCAGTATCAGCGGGAAAAGGCCGGCTACGGTAGTGATAGAAGTCAGCAGAATAGCCCGGAAGCGGGAAATACCCGCATCATGCGCTGCCTCTTCTACATTCATTCCTTCTGTCAGGTTACGGTTATACTTATCCAGCATGACCACCGCATCGTTGATAATTACCCCCGAGAGAGCGATCATACCATAAATACTAAGGATAGAAACCGGCTGGGCATGTATCCAGTGGCCAATGGCAGCACAAACCAGCCCCAGCGGGATCAGCAGCAGTATCAGGATGGCCTGGTACAGCGAACGGAAAGAAAGCGTGATGGTCAGGATCATCATGATAAAGGCTACCGGGAAGATCTTCATAAAAGAATCTGCCGTACGCGCTGACCTGCGCTGCTGTCCTTCAAAAGAGTAAGTGACCCCGGGATATTTTGCCAGAATCGGAGGCAATATTTCGGTCTCAACTTTCTCTATGATCGGCGGTACCGGCTCGTAGGGATCTACCAGGTCGGCCTGTATAGTGACTTCTCGCTTACCGTTGAAGTGGTTGATGTTGATTACGCCCCGCTCTATGGTATAGTCAGCCAGTTCACGCAGAGGATACTCATTACCGGCGGCGTCTTTGATTTTCATAGACTCCATTTGGGAAATGGTAAGCCGGTCTTCTTCGGGATAACGCACCCATACCCTTACTTCATCAGTACCGATGATCAGGCGCTGGGCTTCTTCACCGAAGAAAGCCTGGCGGATCTGATTGGTAATATCCTGCTGGGCAAAACCCAGGAAGTAAGCTTTGGGCTTAAGCGTCAACTGTAGTTCACGCTGGCCGGAAGCAGTGTTATCCTGTATGTCTTTAAGAGAAGAGATTGCGCTGATCTGCTCTTTTACTTCCTGTTTGGCAGCCATGAGGTTCTCGAGGTTGCTGCCCAGCAGGGCCAGGTCAAAGGGATTGCCAAAGCGGTTCTGGCCGCCCACAGAAAATTTCTGTGCTTCCGGCACCCCACCAATTCTCTGGCGAATCCGGCTGGCAATCTCAAAGCTGGAAATATCCTCGATCTCCTCCATATCGATCAGGTTGATCTGCAGGTGGCCGGTATGGCCGCCGCGCTCGGCATTGCCTCTGCCGCCATCGCTACCTACGTTCCGGTCTACAGTTTTGATCAGTGACACATCACTGTCTCTTTCTTCATTGATCTCTTGGTTGATCTCCCACACTACGTTTTCAAAGCGCTTGAGGTAGTCTTCAGTGATATCCTCACGGGTACCGGGCTTAAGGACCAGCGATACGTTGAAGTTGTCAAAAGGAATGGAAGGGAAGAAAGTAGTCTTGATCAGGCCACCCTGCAGGAGCCCCAGTACCATCATGAAGATGGCGATAGGAATGGTAAAAGAGACCCATTTGTACCGTATCAGGAAGGATAGAATTTTTCCGTACACCCGGTCACGGACATACTTGATGCCGTTGTCCAGTGCGGTTCTCACCTTATCTTTTTTGGGCTTTCCTTCTTTCTTCATCAGCGACTTACCCGTAGCCAGGTGGGAAGGCAGTACGAAGAAAGCCTCTACCAGGGAGAAGGCAAGACAGCCAATCACCACGATGGCCATTTCGGTGGTGAAGCCTTCATTATCCAGCAGCATGAGCGGAATAAATGCGATGATGGTAGTAACGACAGAAGTAAAAACTGAGGGGAGCATCTCTACAGTACCGTCAATTGCTGCCTGAGTTGGGTTTTTGCCTCTTTCAGCGTGGGTATAGATGTTTTCGGCGATTACGATACCATCATCTACCAGGATACCCACCACCAGGATCATTCCGAAGAGTGACAGCATATTGATAGTAATACCCACCATGTTACCAATAATGAACATCCCCAGAAAAGAAATGGGTATACCGATGGCTACCCAGAACGAAAGGCGCAGGCTGAGGAAGAGACCCAGAGCGATAAGCACCAGTAGCAGCCCCATTCCTCCGTTGCTGAGCAGCAGGCTTACCCGCTGCTGCAGCAGATCGTTGAAGTCGAAGCTGGCAAAAAGCTCATAGTTTTCGTTCTCGGCATTGAACTTCTCTACGTACTCACTGACGAAGGCAGATATTTCCTGCAGGTCTTCCTCCGGCAGCTTTTCTACGTTGACAGATACTGCCCGTTGGTTGTTGGAGAATGAGCGGTTAGGTGTATCGGCAAACTTCAGCGTAATATTGGCGATATCTCTGAGCAACAGGTTACTTCCGTCAGGGTTGGCCCTCAGGATAATCTTACCGATCTCTTCAGGAGCATTTTCTTTAGAATTGGCCCTGATGCGGATCTCCTCTTCCATCGTTTTAATGGACCCTCCGGAAATGTCACGGTTATTGAAGCGAATGGCATTGGCCACCTGGCTAAAGGTGAGGCCATAGCGAGACAATGTCTCTTCTTTCACTTCAACAGAAATTTCAAGGTTAGGATAGCCAAAAAGGGTAACCTGTGAAATCACCCCGGAATTCAGGAAGTCATCCTCTACCAGTTCCGCCTGTTCTTTTAGCGCTTTGAGGTCAGAATTGCCCCGCAGTGTCAGGAAGGCTACGCGGGTACTACCAAAAGAGCGATCCTTGAAAACGGTTGGTTTTTCGGCACCTGCCGGGTAGGAGTTGATACCGTCTACGGCATTCTTCACCTCGGCCAGTACCTCATCTATATCATACTCATCCAGGATACGCACCCTGATGGAAGCAGTATTTTCTGATGAGATAGACGTAACTTCCTCTATACCGGTCACACCTTTTAAGGCTTCTTCCACTTTGATGGTAATCCCTTCCTCCATCTCCTCAGGTGAAGCACCGGGATAGGCAACTCTTACAGTGATATCCCTGGGCTCCGTTTCGGGAAAAAAGGACATCTTGATATTCAGCAAGCCCAGCGTACCAAAAATGATAATGATAGCCAGGATGGCGTTGGCCCAGATAGGGTATTTGACGAAAAACTCAACTACTTTCCTCATGATGCGCTGGGGTTTTGGGCGGAATCCCGCTGTGAAGTGCGATCATTGTCCGGGCGGTCCTGAGAAGTAGCATTAAAGGTAGTCACCTTCATGTTTTCAATGGCATTGGCAGGCGCTTCTATGACCAGGCTGTCGCCCTCATGCAGGCCATTTCCTTCCAGCGGGCTGATCAGGACCTGGTCGCGGGTGATCTTTTCAATTTTTACCCGACGGGTTTTCAGCACGCCGCCGTCCACCACAAATACTTCATCGTCATTTTGCAGTACCCGGCGGGGAATTTCCATGGCACTTTCCAGTCGATTACCGGGGATAACGGTTTTCAGATACATACCATCGTACAGGCCGCTCCTGGGGCCGGCATTTACATTGACATATACATTGATAGACTGGGTATTAGGGTCTACATAGTCAGCAACCCGGGCTACCTTACCTATCCAGGTCTGGCTGCCATCTTCTGACATTACTTCCACCGCGGCGTTCTCTTCTATCCACTTGATGTCTTCAATTTCCACAGGTATCTCCAGTTCCAGTTCATCGGTACGGATAATGCTGGCGATGTTGGTTCCTGGGTTGACGATCGTACCCACCTCGATATTGATGGTAGCGATACTTCCGTCATAAGGGGCGTAAATGGTGTATTTACGCTGGTTTTCTTCCAGGCTTTTGATGTTATAGTAGTCCCTCAGGATGTTTTTTGTGGCCAGAAAGGTCTTGAGTTTGTTGCTGCCAACCTCGGGCAGTGGCTCCAGCGGCTGGTCCATCTCGATTCTTTCAAAATATTCCTGCCAGCGGTCAAAGTCATCGGCAAAATCAATTTTCAGATCCGGGAGGCTGGAGGCGATCAGGTTCAGAAATTCACTCTTGCGAGACTGTAGCGTCAGACGCGCTTCCTCTCCGTAAATGCGGCAGAGGACTTGTCCCTTACGAAAATTAGTACCTGGTTTCAGCGGGATAGAGCCGGGCAGCAGCCTGCCGCCTACCTCTGCTATTACGCTCAGTGTCTGGGATGAGGTTATCCGGCCATACGCGACTACCTCGGTATCCATTTCACGGTACGATACCGGGTTTACTTTTACATAGTTGGTTGATACGGCCTTGGGTCTTTCCGGTGGCAATTCCTTCATTCCGGCAAACTGTTTCATGGCAAAGAAACCACTACCCAGAATGAGTACAGCCACGCCAAAAACGGCGACTTTCTTAATGTTCATCTTAATGGTGAGTAAGAATATTGAGTTTACAATTGCAAGCTACTACTGTTAACGCAAAGCTCGATTGCGGTTGCGTAAACTTCTACAAAAGTGACTATTTACTAGACAAATCACTACGCAATACAGGAAAATACATTTAAAGTACTGATGTTCAAGCAACATCCGGGGTGAAGCTTTGGTTTCATGGACAGTACTTCTGCTTTTACGCATGTAAAAAATGCTAGTTCTTTCCCAATCGTACCAATGTAATATCATCCACATTGACCCTATAATGTTTTTTAGGTCAAATAGTAATTTTACCTGGATGATTTTGAATATATGCATTGGATGAAGCTTAACGTATTTCGTCGTTTACTGATTTCGCTGGCGCTCGCATCGCTGGTAAGTACAGTGGTCTATTTCCTGATAGCCCAACCATCGTCTTATTCCTCCATGCTGGCTTTCGTTTGTTCACTCCTGAGTGGCTTTACGCTGCTGTACCTTTTTGTGTCACGCGTGCTCCTGAAGCCGCTATCTCGGTTTTCGTCCCAGGCGGAGGAAGCCATAAGTGCAGATACTTCCCTGGATATGGCATCAACCGGGCTGAATGAACTGGAACCGGTAGCACAACTGATCAGGTATCAAGAAAACGTGATCAGCCATGCTGTACAGGCGATATCCGCGCTGAACAAACAGGAAGACCAGGATAAACCGCCAATTTCCATAGAGCACCAGGCGCTGACTAGTGCGCTCTCTCAGGTAAAACTTGAGATGCAGCAAATCGCCCGGCAGGAGCAGCAAAGAAACTGGGCTACCCAGGGACTGGCCCGTTTTGTGGATATTTTGCGCAGCAATAACCAGGATATCCGCTTGCTGGGTGATGCCATCATCAGCGAGTTGGTCAATTACCTGAAGGCAAACCAGGGAGGTCTCTTTATCCTTGGGCGTGATGAATCCGGGCAAGACTGTCTGGAACTGATCGCCTGCTATGCTTATGAACGTAAGAAGTACCTGGAAAAGAAAGTAGAAATTGGTGAAGGACTATTAGGGCAGGCTTACCTGGAAAAAGAATATATCTACCTGACAGATGTGCCTCCACAATACATCAGCATCACATCCGGCTTGGGTAAGGCAACACCACGGTCTTTACTGCTTGTACCCCTTGTGCTTAACAAAGAAGTATTTGGCGTTATCGAGCTGGCCTCTTTTTATAAGTTTGAAAAATACCAGATCGAGTTTCTCAATAAACTTGGAGAGAGCATTGCCTCTACCATCGCCAATGTAAAAGCCGGTGAACATAACCGCAGGCTGCTCGAGGACTCTCAAATACAGGCGGAACAGTTGCGGGCGCAGGAAGAGGAGGTGCGGCAGAATATGGAAGAGCTACAGGCTACCCAGGAAGAAATGCAGCGTACCCAGCGCGAAAACCACAAAATGATGGAAGAGCTGGAACATGTTAAAGTGAAGCTGCAGCAGGAACTTAAAGCCAAAATAACAGAAATAGA
Organism: uncultured Porifericola sp.; assembly: GCA_964518125.1. GTDB lineage: Bacteria > Bacteroidota > Bacteroidia > Cytophagales > Cyclobacteriaceae > Catalinimonas. The sequence goes on along the minus strand of CAZFFW010000180.1, from coordinate 1,958 downwards.
AAACGAGAAAGCGCGTACCGATATTTTTCTCAGTACCACCCAGGATGCTATCCTGTATCTGGATGAAAATCTGAAGATCACATATATCAATCGTGGGGGAGAAAAGATGTTCAGCTATCAGCCCGGTCAGCTGCAGGACAAATCACTGGCCACGGTCATACAGTCAGACTGTCCGGAAAGTGAACTTCTGCAAAATTATATGAATAAGGCCCAGCAGATGGGCAATACCTGTGAATATACAGGTAAAAGTAATATGTACGGGTTTACCTTCCCCGTTTCAATAGCGATTACCGAAGGGCAGGTCAATGGCCAAAAGGTTTACACTGCCATTATTCGTAACGTACAGAAACAGAAGGAACAGGAAAACCGGATGCAGAAAGCAGTCAACTCAGCTAAGGAAGTACACGACCGGCTAATGGAGCGGGAGCAGCAGTTTAAAGAGATTGAGCAGGAACTGGGCAGGATAAGGCAGCAACTCGAAGAAAAAGAAAAAACCATCGCACAGCTGGAAGCCGGCAGAAATTAAATCATCAAGCAAATTTTCATCTAAATCAAATATCAATTATGGAGACTATAACAAGTCAGACACTCGATTCCCAGACCTGGAAACTGGATACCAATCATACTGTGATCAGCTTTAAGATCAAGCACCTGGGGTTAGCAGAAATTTCCGGAAGTTTTAAGGAATATGAAGGCAGTATGAAGCTGCAGACGAATAAACTAGATGGTGCGGAAGTCTACCTGAAAATCTCAACGGATAGCATAGAAACAGGTAATACGATGCGGGATAATCACCTGAAGACAACGGATTTTCTGGATACGGCTGTTTTTCCTGATATCACCTTCGTCAGCACCGGCTTTATCCATAAGGCAGGTAATCAGTATGACCTGAGCGGCAACCTGACCATCAAGGGAGTGACTCGTAACATCGGGCTGCAGGCAGCATATAAGGGTAAAACCAAGGATATGTGGGGTAATGAAGTAGTGGTTTTCAGCCTCAAAGGCAGCATTGACCGCACGCAGTTTGGCGTAGAGTGGTTCCAACTATTGGAAGGAGCAGTTCCTGTGATCGGCAAAGAAATTTTCTTTGATATGAATATTGAGCTGATTCCCGATGCATAATCCACACGCAGCAGTAGAATAGTAAGAAAGCTGACTCTAGGGGTCAGCTTTTTTTTGCGCATTTTTTGCTAAAAAATGCGCTCTTTTCTCAAACTTTTGTGATTAATTGTCATAAAAGTAAGTTTAGCTGCCAATAATTTTTCTACAGATCCGGTTAAAATGGACGTTCATGAATGCTCTACTCTCCGACCTCTTCCAACAGCACATTGAGCTATCCGACAGCCGGGTGCTAATCCGCCCTTTTCAATTAGAAGACTACGAAGGCTTTGCCCAAGTCGCCTTTGATTTTGATATCTGGGAAAAGACCACACCGCATATCCGTACAGAAGAAGACCTGAGGCAGTATGTGCAAAATCAGCTCAAAGCCCGGGAGCAGCACAGCAAATATCCGTTTACCATCATCGAACAAAGCAGCGGGCGCATCGCCGGTAGCACTTCCTATATGTCTATTTCCCCGGAAAATAATCGCCTGGAAATTGGCTCCACCTGGCTGGGCAAAGACTTTCATGGCAGTGGCCTGAATCGTCACTGTAAGTTCTTACTCTTCCGCTATGCTTTTGAAACACTGGGCCTGCGCCGCCTGGAGCTCAAGACCGATGTGCTCAACCAGCGCTCCCGTAAAGCCATCATGAAAATGGGCGCCAAGGAAGACGGCATCCTGCGCAGCCATCAGGTAATGCCCGGCGGTCGTGTTCGCGATACGGTCTACTACAGCATCATAGACCACGAGTGGCCGGAGGTGAAGGAAAAGGTGTTTGGTGATTTGCGCTAGCTATCTGCTTTCACAGATTTTTGCCCTTACCAGGAGCACCCTTTTCCCCCAGGGCTTGTGCCCT
>CAZFFW010000179.1:0-11540 GCA_964518125.1 uncultured Porifericola sp. | reverse complement strand
CCTGCTCAAATTGAGGAGGACCGCCCTTGGTGTACTGAGCCAGTGACACGGGAGCCGGTGCGTTTTGGGCAAAGGTATCCAACGACGCTTCACCGGGACCGGCCATAAACAGCTTCACACGGGCTGCCTTTCCCTTATCTACATTGAGCACGGTATAGCCATCCTGTACAGCTAAGGAAGCTCCTTTACCCGAAAGGGCTACTCTTGCCTCTTCGGGTGCGACTCTCATCTGCAGTATTTGTGAGGCAGGACTGATATTCAGGGTTCGGGTAAAAACCACCTCCTCCCCTTTCTTTTCCATACCCAGTTCTTCCAAAATATTGGCATCGCCCACCGCATAAGAGATGATAATATGTTCGCCACTACGATAGATGCCTTTATAATCAGCCCAGCTTTTGGGCAGCGGCCCGAAAGCCCGTCCGTCTCTGGCCCTGAACCTGGGGTCTTCAAAAGTGCCATTGGCCGGATTGGCCCAGGCTGGTCCTACGGGGGTTTCAAAATGAAGTTTGCCGATGGTCCTGGGGTAGGTCTCATGGCGGTCGTTGAGCAGAATGCCCTCCCAGTCAATAAAACCTTCGCCAGTCCAGCCTCCGGCCACACGCATAAGGTCGTGGTCAAAGATCATCCAGGCTTTGCCATCAGAGACGCCTCCCTCACCCTGGTCCAGGCGAACGGCGATGCCTTTGTAGGCAAAGTTATTTTTCAGGTAGTTTTCATCAGGATAGGGCGCCGGGCCGGGAGAGTGGTATCGCTCCGGGCCTTTGGCTGAATCAACCAGTTCATAGGTATTGATGAAAAAGTTACCATAGTCCATGTCTGACCAGGGGTGGTAAGGCTTTACCGCCGGGCCGCTAGAGGTGCCTTTGGGAAGCGTGGCCAGGTAGGCATCGTTTACCTTTAAATATTCCTGTTCATTCTCAGCCCGCATAAAGTTTTCGCGGATGTAGAGAATCACGTCGTATTTTTCCTGGGGTGTGAGGGTCACCTGTGGCGGCATAGATCCGTAGCCCTTCGTAATAGTTTGGTACATGGCAAAGGGATCACTACCGGCTTTGAAAGGCTGCTCCCAGAACTTAAGAGATAAAGGAATAGAACCTTCAATCTCAGGTACTCCATGACAATTGATGCAGTTTTCGTTGTAAATCCTTTCGCCGCGGGTAAAGCCTTCCTGGTCAAAGGCAGCGATCATTCCGGCATGGTCAATTTCATCTTCATAATCTGACAAATCAGCCTCGGCCAGGGTATATTTTATTTCAGCAGTTTGTACCGGAGAATAGTCCGTCGGCCATCTGCTGGCAGTGATGGGAAAATCTCCCCTTCTGGTCATCAGGGTACCGGAAAAGCCATCACCGGAGAAAGTAACATCAAGCCTGGCCGGTCTGCCATACAACCGGAAAGTTGAGGTCATTCGGTTGTCTGCTACCTGAAGACTATCCAGTATTTTATCGCCCATATCATAGGATACCAGGCTTCCCTCGTATTCATTGCCTTCTCTGACCAGGTGCATTTTTCCATGAGCTGTCTCATCGGGTGATACTTGTACTGTGACATCCCATTCTCCTTCCCACTTGTTGGAAGTACAACCAAAAAGAGATGATATCCACACAAATAGTAGTACCTCCAGTGCGATTTTGAGTTTCATAGTAGTCATAGGTTAAGAAGTAGTGATCAGATTCAGGCTCAATTTACCAGACATTTTATGGTATGATTAAATCAATGACACGATTTATTGAAGGACCCGAAATGGGTCGCACCTGATATCTCCATGATTTTGAATCATTAATAATACAGTATGCCAGGAATTTTTCAAAGCCAGGAGACTCAAATCCGCAAAGTTTCGCGAATCGCCTTGAAGCTCCTTAAGCTGAATTGCATCAAACGGGCACAGCAGATTAGCCACCTTGCAGGAATCTAAAATGAACTGATCCTCAACTCCAGTTCATTGACTCCCGGCGACAAGCGTATACTGCCAAAAGAAGTGTCCACTGGCTCGCCATTCAGCGTGATGGTATCATTATAATCAAGCAACAGTTCAGTCGAAACATTAGCAGGTAATTCAAAAACATAGCGCTGCAAACGGGCATATCCCTTCTGATGGAGGCTTTTTACCACGCCATTCAGAAAATGAACAGCGATTTCAGAAGATTTCAGACTTCCCAGCTGAGGATGTATGTTCACCAGGGAAGCGCCCAGGTTTTGGGTTCTATGCCCCACATTTTCCGGACTACGATATTACCGGGTACCGCGTCCCAGGTATGGTTCCATTCGGAATTGGGTTTGTACTTCATATCCCAGGCTTCCAGCTTAATGGTAGAGCTGTTCAGTATGATGGCCTACCCGATGCGCTCGCACAGCATCAGGGAGCGTAAAAGCACCAGTTTACATTTGTGCAGGACGATGGAGCAATTCTGGAAAGAGAACCTTTAATCCGGGCTACCTCAGTTTTCAATGAATGGCTTCCAGACTTCCTCAGGAGGTTTGGGAGTTACCAGGCTTACGATGACCAGGGTTGATACCGAAATCAGAAGAGCGGGAATAGCAATATAATCGGCTTCTACCGGAAAGAATGATCCGAAAAACCCATCGGTATACTCACTATTCTCAACGACCTTGTTGATGATGGAGATCAGCAATACCGTAGTCATGGAAATTGCTATGGAGGCTACACCGGCGGTGCTGCTTACCCTTTTCCAGAAAAAAGGAATGATAAATGCCGGCGCGAGCGAAGCACCGATCATGGTATAAGAAATCAGGGCCATTTCCAGAATAGTCTCAAACTGGCTGACCAACAAAAAAGCCAGCATGCCCACCATCACGATGATGACCCTCTGCAAGCGAACCAACTGTTGGGATGAAGCATGTTTCCAGAAAAAAGTCTGAAAAAAATCCCGGGTAATATTTGTAGAAGTCACCATGAGGAATGTATTGCCGGTAGAAATGATGATAGCCGTACCCGCAGAAAAGAGTAAAGCGCCCAAAGCTGGCGGGAGCTGCTCATAGCCTATGCGGAGTATAATCTCTTCGGCCATACCAGGATTGATACTGCCATCCGCCATAAAAAATCTTGGATCTTCAGCATAGATGGCATAACCGACGATGGCTATGGCGCACATAACAAATTCAATGATTACCACCGCAGTAAACATACCAATCACGGCCTGTTTTGCTGCCTTCTCATCTTTTGCAGAGGAGAACTTCTGGTAGATACTGCTTTCACTCAGTAGTAAGAGAAAAGTAGGTAACATGATCCCCATCACCCACCAGACATCGTTCCCCTCAAACATTGAGAGATATGCCGGATTTTTTGCTTCTATGGTTTGCATTACCTGCCCCCATCCGCCAAAATCAGATACGATCACAGGTAGTGTAATCAACATGGCAGCCAACATGATCACCCCGTTGATAATATCTATGGAAACAATAGAGACCATACCTGCCAGTAAGGTCAGGGCTACTATCACCACAAATGAAATCAGCTCACCCATTTCTATACTTACTGCTCCATCGGTCAGAATATTGATAAAACGGCCTCCTCCCTTAAACTGATAGCCAGCGATTACCATATAGGCAATCACAATAGTAATTGTCCCCAGGATGCGTGCAGTTCGGTTGTACCTTTTTTCAAGCAGGTCGGTCAGTGTATACTGAGAAAGTTTTCTCACCCGACCGGCGATAAGGTAAACGACAAGAATACCTATCCAGGCTCCCATTGAAAACCACAGTTCGGAGAATCCCATTCTGAAAGTAAGGCCAGCAGTGCCAAACAGGCTCCCTGAGCCTATCCATGTGCAGGCCAGGGTCGCGATCAATGTAGATACCGGCACCGCCCTGCCTGCCACTACAAAATCCTCTTGCGTTTTTACGCTACGGCTCTTGATAATACAGACACCCAGCAGAATGATGATATAAGTAGAAACAACAATAATATAGATCATAATGAAGGCAGCTACAAGAAAGGACTGGACAGAAAGTAGTATGTTCCCTTAGAGACAGTGTTTGAACGGAAGGTACAGACCTTATGATCTGCTTACAAGCAGAAGTTAAAATAGTATTGATATAAGGTAAAATACAGTATTTCACCTTTTTCTAATAATCTTAATTTTGTTTCAACTACTACTAATACTCACCCCCAAACAAAAAAAGCGCTATGAAGGTAAACTGGCAAGGCATCTACCCCGCACTCACCACTAAATTTACCAAAGATGATCAACTGGACCTGAAGTTTTTTGAGAAGAACCTGCTGGCCCAGATAAGCGCTGGTATTGATGGAGCGATATTAGGTGGCAGCCTGGGAGAAGCCAGTTCTCTGGCTGTTGAAGAAAAAGAGGTATTGATCAAGCAAGCGGTCAATACAGTAGAAGGGAAAATTCCTGTCATACTGAATATTGCTGAACAAACCACCAAAAGTGCCATAGAGCAGGCAGAGAATGCTGAAAAATGGGGCGCCAGCGGTATCATGATGCTACCACCTATGCGCTACAAGGCTACTGATGAAGAAACTGTTTTGTACTTTAAAACTGTTGCCAAATCCACTAGTCTGCCGATCATTATTTACAATAACCCTATAGACTACGGTATAGCAGTAACGCTGGACATGTTTGAAGAGCTTAGCCATCATGAGAATATCCAGGCTATCAAAGAGTCTTCCCGGGATGTCACCAACATTACCAAACTTAAAAACCGATTTGGTGACAGGTACAAAGTTTTGAGTGGAGTAGATACACTGGCACTGGAAAATATGATCATGGGTGCCGATGGATGGGTAGCAGGTTTATGCTGTGCTTTTCCTGAAGAGACAGTAGCCCTTTACAGGTTAGTATTGGCCAATCAAATACAAGAGGCCATTGATATTTTCAGGTGGTTCTTCCCTCTGCTAGAGCTTGACGTTTCCCCTCAGTTGGTTCAAAACATTAAATTGGCCGAAGTGGCTACCGGCCTCGGTACTGAATATGTTAGAAGGCCCCGCAAACCACTTTCTGGCAAGGAGCGGGAACGAGTGTTGGATATCATCAACCAGGGAGTTTCCACTCGGCCTGTTTTACCAAACTACCCGGAATTGCATTCCGTAAGTTTCTAACCCAATTCTCCAACAGTGTTCAACAGTCAGACCTACATTGACAGACGTAATAAACTAGCCAGGCAGCTTGGTAGCGGTCTGGTCTTGTTCCTGGGAAATGAAGATAGTAGTATCAACTATAAAGATAACCACTATCCATTCCGGCAGGATAGCAACTTCTTATATTTTTTCGGCCTGAAAAAACCTGGCCTGGCAGCCCTCATTGACATAGAGAACGATACGGAAATACTGTTCGGCAACAATAAGACTGTAAATGATATTATCTGGGAGGGCAAACAGCCTGGGATGGATGCATTAAGCGCCCAGGCGGGGGTTGAAAGACACCTGCCTTTTGCTGATATCGCAGCATACCTTCAGGCAGCCAGGAACAAGCATAGTAAAATTCATTTTTTACCTCCCTACCGGGCCGAACATGAGCACAAACTCCTGGCATGGCTTGCTATGCAGCCCGCGCATCTACAGGAAGCCATTTCGGGAGAGATGATCAGGGCCATTGTCAGCCAGAGGTCCTACAAGGACCAGGAAGAGATAGCAGAAATTGAAAAAGCCACTGACATTGCCGTTGATATGCAGCTTGAGGTGATGCGTGTTGCCAGGGCGGGAATGAAAGAAGTAGAGTTACTGGGCCGCCTGTACGATGTTGCATTGGCAGCAGGGGGTAGTCTGTCCTTTCCTCCGATCGTCACTGTCAATGGTCAGATTCTTCATAACCATTCTTATGACAACACGCTCTCCGAAGGGCAAATGCTCTTATGCGATTGTGGTGCTGAAACCAGCATGCATTATGCCAGCGATCTGACCCGCACTTTTCCGGTGAATGCTACATTTGACCCTCGCCAGAAGGAGGTTTATGAGATCGTACTTAGTGCCCATCAGGCAGCCATTAAGGCGCTTAAGCCGGGCAGGCTGTTTAAAGATGTACATTTGCTCGCCTGCAAAACACTGGTAGATGGGCTCAAAGCCATCGGGCTGATGAAAGGAGACAGCCATGAAGCCGTACAGGCCGGTGCACATGCCTTATTCTTCCAGTGTGGTCTGGGGCATATGATGGGACAGGATGTTCACGACATGGAGAACCTGGGAGAGCAATACGTGGGCTACACCGATGAACTTCGCCAGAGTACTGAGTTTGGCCTGCGTTCTCTTCGCCTGGGAAAAGCCCTGGAACCAGGATTCGTACTGACTGTGGAACCCGGTATTTACATGATCCCGGAACTGATAGACCAGTGGCAAAGCAATCACCAACACATTGACTTTATCAACTATGATAAAGTCAATACCTACAAAGACTTTGGCGGTATCCGTATGGAAGATGACTTCCTAATCACCGCTGATGGAAGCCGGCAACTCGGCAAGTCGTTACCTGTGACAGTAGCAGACATTGAGGCGGTCAGAAGCAGCTAAGCTTTTACTAACAGCTTTTGAACATACGCCTGTTTAGTTTTTCTTCTATTTCTTTAGAAGTTTTGGTAATTGACAATCCTCCTAATGAAGTACATCTCAGTGTATTAGGAATGCTATGTCCTACTTCGTCCATGGTATGTATCACTTCGTCCAAAGGTATAAGGTGATCATATCCCGCAAGTGACATATTTGCACATGAAAGTGCGTTGGTGGCAGCCATCACATTTTTCCCGAGGCAGGGCGCTTCTACGCGGTTGGCGACCGGGTCACAGATCATACCCAGTGAATTTTGCAGGGCGATTGATGCAGCACATAAAGACTGCGCCAGTGTACCTTTGGCGAGGAGGACAATGCCAGCAGCTGCCATCCCGGAACCTGAACCACATTCTGCCTGGCAACCGCCTACCTCTGCGGCAAAAGTAGCATGAGCCGCGATAAATACCCCTATGATACCGGCAGCCAGCATGGCTTTAATAACCTCATCTTTAGATAAGCCAAGTGAGGCCGCAGTACCAATCAGCGCACCGGGAATCACCCCGCAGGAACCAGCCGTTGGGGCAGCTACGATCACCCCCATAGAACTTTTTACCTCCATCATGGAGGAAACAAACATGATGATACGGTTGGATAAATCACCGCCTAATAAGCTGTTGCTTTCAAATTTTTCTTTGAAAGCTACCGACTGGGCGCCTAAAATCCTGTCATCATATTCTGTGCCTTTCAGTCCATCTTGTATGGAGGTTTCCATGATGTCTACTATCCTTTCCATCTTCTCCCACACTTCATCCTGGCTGATACTTCCCCGCCTGCTTTCATAGTGAAGGGCGAGCTCCCACAAAGACAGATCCTTATCCTGGTTGTACTCCAGCATTTCCTCGCAGGTGATAAATGGCACTGTCAGGTCTTTTCTTGATAAGACCGGAAGCACCGGTTGCAGCTGCTTGATAAAAAGCACATCCTCTATGTTCAGGAGCTTGCTGCAGAAAATTTCGTCAAGTGGTTTTTGGGTTTTAATTTCTATAAAACGCGTTTTGCCCATGTGAAGGACTCGTTCATCATAGTCCACTTCAGCATCTATCAGGTATTTCAGCTCCTCTCCATCTTTACAATAGACCAGCGTTTCATAATAATCACCGGCCATGGACACTTTGTTGCCATCAATTTCAATAACTTCTATCATCCCTCCTCCGGTAGAAATGGCTATCATCTGGCGGGTCTCCCGGGTATTGGTAAGCGTAATTTTGTAGGTATTAGGATGATCGGCACCAATGTCTACTATGTTGATTTCTACCTGAATGCCTGCCCCTTTAATAGCGTCTTCAGCAAATTTAAGCTGCTCTTCGTAGGCCTCCCAGCCCAGGAAGCCACCGAACAAGCCCATGTCTGAGCCCTGGCTTTTGTGGGTGGTAGCCAGTGAGCCGTCCGGGTCAAACTCAATCAGGATATCAGTGATTTCATTATCCATCAAATCTCTGCACAAGCGACCAATTCGTAAGGAGGCTGCACAATGAGAACTGGAAGGGCCTCTCATAACAGGCCCCATGACATCATTAAATATACTCGGAAAATTATCCATGGTAAATACTGTTTTTCTGTAATTTGAAAATACTCAATTATAGGAAATTAACCCCTACCTATGTTAGTCAATATTGATACTATCTTGCGTATTTTGGGCTGATCACATATATTTAGTTGACATATGGAATTACTTTATTTTAAAATACCAAGATCAACCGAAGAGTCTCTGCGTATTGAATCATGGGACTTAAATTTCTTTTTTGACCCCATTCATTTTCATGAAGACTGTCAGCTGACCTACATACTAGAAGGAGAGGGTGAAGTCTTTATCGGTGAAACCATTTCTCCCTTCTCAAAAGGTGATGTGTTTCTGATTGGAAAAAATATTCCGCATGTGCTGAGGAGTAGCGACAGTTATTATAAGAACCCAAATTTACATGCCCGTGCGATATCGGTATTTTTCAGCCATGACACCCTGATGAAAATATTTGAGATGTTACCTGAGGCTGGTTCTTTGCAAAAGCTTTTACATTATTCTACCCACGGCATCAAGATTAGTGGAGAAGTAGCACAGGAAGTGGGGAAGGGACTGAACCGGATGCTAAAGCTTAAAAAATTTGACTGCTTTTTAGAATTTATCCATATACTCAACTGCATCTCCAAAGCGGATAATCTTCACCTGATTTCAAAAACCAGCATCCCCCTACACTCAGTTTCTGAGGACAATAAAAAAATTAACAAGATATTTGAGTATGTGATGGCTAACTTTCACCAGAAGATCACCCTGGAAGAAATATCTTCTAAAGTGAATATGTCCCCGACTGCCTTTTGTCGTTTTTTTAAACAGCGCACACTGAAAACTTTCTCCAACTTCCTGATTGAAATTCGTATCGGGAATGCCTGCAAAATGCTGATTGAGGATAACTACAACATTACCCAATGCTGTTTTTATAATGGATACAATAACGTATCAAATTTTCATCGCCAGTTTCGTAAAGTTACCGGTATGACTCCTAAAGAATATAAAGAGAAAATCAGCCGAAAGGTAGTCTCCTAGTTTTCTGTTTCATCGTCTGGCTACATTTTACTAAAGGAAAATCTGAACAAAAAGTAAATTGGACTTACTGCTTGATGCTATACTCCCAGTGATGTGTAGCCAAAACCTGGCTTGTTAGAAGCGACAAACTTGTCCACTGCTGGGGCTACTGAAACCGGTGCCAGGGCCAGTGACACGTGAATTGCCTGCTGATCTTTGATGCTGATTTTAGAAAATAGAATATGACCAACAATTTGTCCTTCGTGTTCAGCCACCAGGGAATGTTCGGGTACAAAGGCAGTTGACTTCCTGAGCCTTTCTACAAGAAAGTGCTCCTGCTGGTCGGAATGAGGTTCGTACTGGAAAGCCTCCCTGATCATCTTAAATACCTGCGGGTAATCCTTTTCAGTTTCCTTCCTGATGATATCTTTCATGCTTTGGGTTTGGGATGTAGGAAGGTGTGTTCATATCCGCCAGGGCGGGTTGAGGCGGTTCTCCCCTGCTCTGTAGAGAATAAGCTGGTTGCCGTCCGGGTCTTTGAGCCGAGCTTCCCGCCACAGCCATTTTTTGTCAGAAGGCATTTCATCAAAACTGATGCCCTCTGAAACCAAATGATTCACTTTCTCATCCAGCATTTCGTGCTCAAAGTAGACATAGATCCCCTCTCCTTTTGGTAATTCATCCACCCGATGGATTGAAAAAGTAGCTTCACCATCCGGGCAGGCAAAACGCGCGTAACGAGGCCGTGCATCTACGATCAGGGCAAGCCCCAGCTTCTGGTAAAAAGGAACAGATACATCCAGGTTTTGTGAAGGGATGGTAATTTGGTTGAGGTTCATGTTTTCTCAGATTCTTTAATATCATTTTCGTTGATGACAGCAAAAGCCCTGACAGGAAAAGTACCCATTCCAACAATTTTGGGTGGTGCTGCATGGAGAATAAACTGTTGAAAATTTATCAACTCCGATAAATTGGTCAGATGTTCAAGAATCGGAATGCCGTTCTTAAGCAGAATAGTATGCACCGGTCTGCCGTTTCCAGAAGTATCATCTATGTTATGAGAATCAATACCTACCATTTTTACACTTTTCTCGCTCAAGTATTCTGCTGCCTCTGCAGTCAGGTAAGGGTGTGCTTCAAAATATTCTTCACTTCCCCAGAACCGGGACCAGTTAGTGTAAACAAGGACTGCTTTATCTTTCACGTCTATATTTTCAAACACCTTCAGGCCGATAGCTTGTTGGTTGCATCCGGATGCATTGATACATACAGCTTTTAGATTGGCCAGGCGATCTATACTAACGTGCGCTAAATCATCACCCTCTGCATAACGATGAAATGGCACATCTATGTAAGTTCCGGTATTGGAGACCATTTCTATTTTACCGATTTGAAAGGAAGTACCTTCCTGGTAGTACTCTTCTGATGCCTTGCGGGATAGGTAGTCGCAGATGATGGGTGCTGGTAAGCCTTTGTAAGTAATCGTCTGATCATCAATTACGTGACTTAAATCAATTACTTTCATATGCGTATCGGCTTTACCTTGATTGTGCTGTTCTTATCTTTCTGAATCCTTAGTATCATGTTTGAATGTTCAATGAAAAATTCGCACTATCTGCTTTTTGAGAAAAAAACCAATTTCTGATTTACCTCAGGTATTTGGAACAACTTTAAAATTTCTCCAGGATAAGGTGCTGCTTTGCTTCGTAAAATAGAAGGTAATCATGATGGAAGCAAGAATGGTTAGCAAGCGCGCTACATTAGCTACCGTATTTCCTGCTGCCCCGGGGCTTACTTCAAAAAGTAGCCAGGAGAAATTCATGAGCATGTGCAGGAATATGGGAATGTAAAGATTATATCCCCATTTTACATACAGCCAGCCAAACCAGACAGCACCAATGAAAGTAATAGCAAAGGTAAAGAAAGCGCCCAGTAGATCATTGGCCTGATAGAGGTGTCCTAGCCCAAAGACCACTCCGTTGAGCAGCACTGCCGGTAAGAACTTCCAGTGGCAGCAGCGGAAGAGGGCCCCCAAAACCAAGGCTCGGTAGGCAAGTTCCTCAAAAACAGCGGGCAGAATGGCCTGCTTGAAGACGTCAATTCCTGCTAATTGCTCATTAAGCTGAAAGAAGAATGGAAAAGTAGCCAACATCGGCAGTGTGCACAAGAGTGCAAAACCAAAACTTTTATGAACGGCATGTCGCACACCCAGCAAAACTGGAAGGCTCTTCCAGAACAGGACTCCCCCTACCAGAAGCAACACACTATAGTCCAGCAACCTCCACAAAAAGCTTCTCAGGTAAGGGTTTTCAGGAAGGATATCTGTGGGAAAAGAAATAGCTTGTAGAATATCCGCAGAGAAGTAGGTAATGGCCAAAGCGGCCACCACCAGGATACTTTTGAAAACTATAGGTTTTTGCATAAATGAAAAGTGTATCAGTTTATTAAAAATGATAACTCCAGGCTGTAAAGAAGTTTAACCAGCCAGAAAAACGCTTTGACATT
>CAZFFW010000178.1:0-11549 GCA_964518125.1 uncultured Porifericola sp. | reverse complement strand
GTATGTTCACCGGCTACCATGCGTATCCGGCAGGCTTTGGTGGCAATCAGTGACTGAAAATTGAGGATATTCAGCACCAGCGACTCTATCAGTTGCGTCTCTATCAGGCTGCCGCTGACCCTGAGCACCGGCTCGTTGGGAAAAATGATCTCTCCTTCTGCTGGAGCATAAATGTCCCCCTGAAAACGAAAATCCTTGAGATAATCCAGGAGATATCCGCCAAAACCGAGTTTTTCCAGATAGCTGAGGGCTTCCTCCTCAAAAGTGAGGTTTTCCAGCACTTCCAGCAGGTCAGATAGTCCGGCAAAAACGACAAACCCTCCTTCAAAGGGAGTCTTCCTGAAAAAGTAGTCAAAGGTAGCTTTCGCCTCCTTCCTTCCGTTTTTCAGGTAAGCCTGAGCCATGGACAGTTCGTAACGATCTGTATAAATTCCGGCATAGCGGTCCAGATAAGCCATAAAAAATGCAGAAACATTTAGTTCAAAAAATTTACCTGTTACTATAACCCCTCAGGCTTCTGCTTGTTTACGGCTATTTCGGATGCTTAGGTCACTGTCTGTCCGCCATCAATCGGATGTATCTGCCCGGTGACAAATCCACTTAGCTCACTTGACAGGTATAAGACAACCCTTGCTACATCGTCTGTTTCCACATAGCGCTGCAAAGGGATACGTTGCTTGAATCCTTCTTTTGCTTCTTCAGGATTATCTGGATTAAAGCCTTTTTCCAGCGAACGCATCATCCTGCTTTCTACCGGTCCGGGGTTAATACAGTTCACCCTGATGCCCTGTGCAGCTCCCTCCACAGCGGCGGTACGCATGATACCGATCACGGCATGCTTGCTGGTCACGTAGGGGCTCATACCAGGAAAAGCCCTAAGCCCGGCTACCGATGAGGAGATGATGATACTGCCCCCATTTTTCATTTTGGGCATTACGTATTTCATGCCCAGCCATACACCTCTTACATTCACTGCCAGCACTTTATCCAGTACATCTACATCCATGTCTACCAGTGGCGCTACGCTTCCTTCAATACCGGCATTATTAAAGAAAACATCTACCCCGCCCATTCTTTCCTCAGCAAGCTGTGCGTATTTTTTGACATCTTCTCCTTTTGTCACATCGGCAGCCACATAAGATACCTTATCACTCTTCAGTTCGTTAACGGTTTTTTCCAGGTCGTCCTCTTTGAGGTCTACCAGCAGTACACTTGCACCCTCCTCCAGGAAGCGGCCGGCAGTCTGTTTGCCGATTGCTCCCGCTCCTCCGGTGATGATCACTTTCTTGTTCTGTAGGTTCAGCATGTTCAATAGCTTTTGGTGTGAGAAATCATAAAAAATATAGTCAGCCCGGCCTGCATGCCGTTTTCCCACAGTGGGAACCGCCAAGCTGCTGTGCCGGATAACTAGTCACGCTTGTTTCTATGCACTTTTCTTTTTTTTGCCTATTTCCTGTCTGAAAAAATCCTCAGTCTGAAAAAATAAAAAAAAGGGCTACAATGGATAGCCCTCTTTTCTAGATCAAGAAATAAGCAGCAATTATCGAACGGATTGTTTAAATCCATAATTAAGTTAGGCAACTGCCCTGAAAGAAAGAAGACTTAGGTAAAAAATTAAGTAACTTTACTCACCAAAATAGTCAAAGCCTTTATACTACAGCAGTTTTCTATGCAGATTTACTAATTGCTCAGATGGCTAGTAGCATCCTGATAAACAAGCCGCTGATGATGGATGCCGCGAAACTCAGCAGGCTTCCCAGCAGTATGTATTCGGTTTTTTTGCGGTCGCTGCTGTCTTTCAGGTCCCCAAAGCGGAATACCGATTTGGCAGCCAGCAGAAAGCCGATGGCCCTTAGTTCGTTCGTCATGATGAACGTAAAGATGAGTGTCCGCTCTACCATGCCTATGTATTTTCCGGCATTGCTGAGGCTGGTGGATGCTGATGCTTCTTCCGATTTTTCCAGTTCGTTACTCCAGCGCGCGGTCAGGTACCTGATCAGTACCGCCAGCGGCATGGTGTTGAAGAGGTATCCCAGCAAGATCAACCAGATATTTTTTTCTTCCAGACCTAAGTGGATCATCATGCCGGCTTCTTCCCATCCGCCGGTCATCCACAGCCACACCAGCAGGATGACCAGCACATGTGCCAGCTGATCCAGCACAAAGGCGGTGGTATTGTCCCGGGCCAGCAGGATTTTAACCGCATCTATGAGTGCGTGGCTGCCCATGATGAGTAGCGGCACTTCCCAGTTGTCCCACTGCATCAGCAACAGGTAAGTCAGTATGCCCACCACTGCATTATGTTTCCAGAATGCGCGGGAACGCAGTTGTTTTTCCCGGCGGCTTTTTACCCAACTGGTCGGCTGAAAAATAAAGTCAGCCAGCAAATGGGCGGTTAGCAGCTGCAGCAGTATGATAAACGTTGCTTCCATCTATATTTTTGCCCTGATCAGTTTTTCGTAACGGTGTAAGAATACCTTAATCGCATCAATATTACCGGCCTCAGTAAGCCGCTGGCTGATGGCTCCCTGAGTGATGCCAAAATCTTCAGCCAGTTCCTGCTGTGTCCTCTTCTGCAGCAGGTAAGGATAGATCACCTCAGCCTGTGGATGGGTCCAGCGGCTGATAATGGGCTCGCTCAGGATGCAGGCTACCTCCATTTCTTCGTCAAGCGTTTCCCATGGTGTGCTGATACTGATACCCTGCCGTTTGCGCATATTATCCAGCCCCCTGCCTGATCGGCGAAAAGCTTCTCCATCAGACTTTCCCAGTTGCTCAGCCCGGTAGCTAATCTCTCCCAGGCCTATGGATAGGCGGGCATCCGCATAGAGCGGCTCTCCCTTACTGCCATACTGCCTGCTTCTCAGCCCTGCCCTTAATAATATAGCCACCAGCAATGCCTGTTCTGGCTGTTCCAGCAGTAGTTGAAAACTATCTCCCCGGTAAATCTCAAAGGCCAGCTGCTGCTGTTCTCTCAGGTATAAGTCTACATCCTCAAACAGCTGCTCCAACTGCCGGAGCAGCTGGCTCCTGGCTTCTGCCGGCAGGCTGCTTGATCTGATGATGTCCCCGGTGATTACGGCGTATATTTTCATGTGCCTTATTGCATGCTTGCACAAAAATATAAGTTTTAAATCTAATATCAGCACATATTAGGATAAAATCTAATAAAATATCAGTAAACAGGTACCAAAAAAAAAGGCTACCCGAAAGGTAGCCTTTAAATAACAAAGTCTTATGGGTTATTCAGCTGTGACATTGCTGCCGATATTCCCCTGGGCGACAATGGTACCCAGGTTATCAGGACTAAGATGTACGTTGATGTAGCCATCAAATTCCAGCAACTCGGCATAGGTAATGCCAATATTGTTATCGGTCTCTTCAACCTGCGTACGGCTCATACCAGTATCGCCGTTCACATTGGTCAGGCTGATAGCAATAGGGCCGCTTTCTTCCGCTGAGTTAAAGTGAATATGGGCAGGATGGTCACCACCTTCAGGCGTGCCTTCCAGGTCCAGCACCACCAGAGTGGTACCATTCAGTCTTTCAAAGAAAGTAGCAGTACCCATCACACCGGAATCATTCACCGCACCAAGATCATAAACTACTGAGGCACCAGTAAGGGCATTTTGTCCAATATCACCCTGGGCGACAATAGTACCCAGATCAGCGCTACTCAGGTGTACGTTGATGTAACCGTCGTATTCAAGCAGATCTGAGTAGGTCACGGCAGTACCATCATTGAACTGACGGATATTGGTCTCGCTAAGACCGGTAGTACCATCTACATTGTCCAGCGTGATACGAATGCCACCACCTTCGGCAGCAGTGTTGCGGTGGATATGGGCGGGATGGGCGCCTCCTTCAGGAGTACCTTCCAGTTCAATAACAGCCAGGGTATTACCATTTTTCCGCTGAAAAAGCGTGGCTGATCCGCTGATGCCAGCTACAGCTCTTTCATCCAAAGGATAATTGACAAATTCGCCGGTCAGTTCGTTGCCACCAATGTCACCCTGGGCGACAATGGTACCCAACATATCCGGGGCCAGGTGCACATTGACATATCCGTCGTAATCAAGCAGTTCATCGTAAGTCAGAGGAGTACCGTCATCAAAAGCTGAAATGTCAGTACGGCTGATGCCGGTGGTACCGTTTACCGGATTAAAAGAGACGGCAATACCACCACCTTCTACGGCTGCATTACGGTGGATGTGGGCAGGATGTACACCTCCCTCGGGAGTGCCTTCCAGGGCCAGTACGGCCAGGATTTCACCACTGTTTCTTTCAAAGAAAGAGGCAGTACCACTAATGCCATCAATGGCCCTTTCGTCCAGATCGTATACAATACTGTTGCCGTTCAGCTCATTGATCCCGATGTCACCCTGGGCGACAATGGTACCTAACTGATCAGCACTAAGATGCACGTTGACATAACCGTCATAATCAAGCAGATCGGTAAAAGTAATAGGTGTGCCATCATCAAAAGCATCAATGTCAGTGACACTCATGCCGGTGGTTCCGCTTACCGGGGTAAAAGATATCGCAATAGGCCCACCCTGGGCAGCAGAGTTTTGGTGAATATGGGCAGGGTGCTGACCTCCGTCAGGTGTACCTACCAGGCTGATGGTAGCCCGTATTGAACCGTTCTTCCGCTGGGCAAAAACGACACTTCCGCTAATGCCTTCTACGGCCCTTTCCTCCAGGTTATAAGAAACTGAAGTGCCGGTAAGCTCATTACCGCCAATGTTGTTCTGCGCAACTACGGTTAGGTCGCTTTCGCTGAGATGTACATTTACATGACCATCATAATTGAGGAGTTCATCAAAAGAAATATCAGAAAACTGGGTGGTACTGCGTCCATCCGATCCTTCCACCGGATTCAGGGGAATTGTGATATCACCGCCTTCTACAATAGAATTGGCGTGGATATGGGCAGGATGCGAATTACCAGACTCAGTACCGGCCATAAAAATATCGGCCTGTATGGTACCGCCGGATAATTCCGAGAAAACAATGTAACCATTAACGCCCGACTCATTGGCCTGGGGCAGCTGGTAAGTAACAGAATTTTCGGCATCGGGTAGTTCACTGACGATATCATCATCGTCCTCCTCACAGCTTACGGCAACAAGCAGCAGCGCAAGGGCAAAAAAAGTGCGTAGATAAGGGTTAATGAATGTGTTTAAAAGATTCATGAAAATGATGGTTGGTTAATAATAATGTGAAAAACAAAAAAGGGTAAACTCACAATATAGAGAATTGAAAAAAAGCACCAGAAGGACTGCGATCCTGGTATAAATTCATCAATAATAATAACCAGCCAAGGGAAGAAATGTTTGGCCGTCGGTAAGTTAAAATAGCTGTCCATAATTGTACACAGTTTGTTCAGAAATGAACAGAAAGCCATGAAAAAATAACTAAAAAAGGCCCGGGGAGCTAAAAACAGGAATGGCATCTGAATTGAATGAAAATCATAAAATAGACAAAGTAGAAACAAATAAACAGATGAAGGGCGAAAAGCTGGGTGAATTTGAAGAAATCGTGCTGCTATGTATCTGCATATTGTACGATGATGCCTACGGACTGGCCATTGCCAGGGAAATAGAAAAGAGAACCAAACGTAACGTTACGCTAAGTTCGGTACACAAGACCCTGATGCGTATGGAACAAAAAGGCTATGTCACCTCCGGTATGGGCGGCGCTAACGACAGCCGGGGAGGCAGGAGAAAAAGGCTTTTCAGCATCACCAACAGTGGCAAAGAAGTAATCAGGGAAGCCCATGAACAGCGGCAGCAGATGTGGCGGGCCATCCCTCAAGTAGTGTGGGACCTTAAACTTAGCCTGGAATGAAGACGCAGCACCCCACCCCTCCTCGCCTGGCAGATCGCCTGCTGGAATATCTGCTGGACCCTGAACTACTGGAAGAACTGCAGGGCGACCTGCACGAGCAATACGAGATCAGAATGCAGGAAATGCATCCCCTTAAGGCCAAATTAGGCTATTACTGGGGCGTGCTGCAGTTTGTCCAGCCGGCATTTCTGAAAAAAAGACATGCAATCAACATTCATAACCCAAGCCCCATGTACAAAAATTATTTCAAAGTAGCCTGCCGGCAGATCCTGAAGCACAAAACCTTTTCTGCCATCAACATTTTCGGTCTGGCCATGAGTATGTCCATCGCTATGCTGATCATGCTGATCTACACCAATCAGGCAAAGTACGACAGCTTCCATACCCACAAAGAACGAATCTATCGGGTACTGACCGATGACGGTAATTATCCTAATTACGCTACCACCCCTTTTCCACTGGCCGAGGAACTCCGTCAATATACGGAGGTTGAGGATGTGGTCAGGCTGGGTGGCGGTTACGGGGGCGATGCCGAATACGAACAGAAAGTAGTGACAGTATATGGCATGTACGCGGATGAGAACTTCTTTACTTTCTTTGATTTTGAATTCAAAGAAGGAAACCCCTATACTGCCCTCAACAAACCTTTTTCTATCGTCATCAATGAGGAGAGCGCCAGAAAACTTTTTGGAAACGAAAGTGCAGTCGGTAAAGTCATCAATTTTAAGGAAAGAGGACTGGACCGGTTTGGCTTCAACTTTTTTTCTAACCACAGTGAGGATTTTGGCGAATATACCGTGACTGGTGTACTAGCCGATAACGAACAGCGCTCTCATATTCCGACCACATCTTTTGTATCCATGTCCACCTGGGAAAAACTGCTGGAACAGGAACTTGTGAAATCAAAACCCGCTGACTGGAAACAATTCTACGAAACATTCACTTATCTGCTGCTCAGAGAGGAGAGTAATGCCTCTGCCATGGAAGAAGTGCTGGCCGAAATCCACCAGCGGCAGTACAAAGATATGGAAGCCAGGTTCCAGGATGACAGTTTTGCGCTGCAGGCACTTACCGACATCACCCCTGGCAAACTGCTCAATAATTTAATCAGTTTCCGCCTTCCCCTGGAAATTTACTTTTTCCTGATGGCACTGGCAGCGGTGGTAGTCCTGACTGCCTGTTTCAACTATACCAATCTGTCGGTAGCGCGTTCGCTTAGCCGCGCCAAGGAAGTGAGCATCAGAAAAGTATCAGGTGCCAACAAAAAACATCTGTATATGCAGTTTCTCAGTGAGTCAGTGCTCGTAGCCCTGCTGGCGATGGTGCTGGCAGTACTGATGCTCAACCTGATCAAGCCTGCCTTTGCGGGGCTCTGGTTCAACAAATACCTGAATATTCAACTGGACGAAAGCCTGGAAATTTATACCTACTTTGGCATATTTGCGCTGCTGGTAGGCATAATGGCAGGTATTTTCCCGGCCTTGTACACGGCCAGGTTCTCCCCCATGCAGGTGCTGCGCAACCTATCCCCAGGCAGGGCAGGCAAGCTTACGCTACGCAAAATCCTTATCATCACGCAGTTTTCCTTTTCCATCATTTTCATCTTGTCCACCCTGCTGGTGTACCGGCAGATGACCCACTTTCTACAGCTGGAGTATGGTTTCCAGAAAGAAAATATCATCAACATCCACCTGCAGGGCAATGCTTATGAGCAGGCAGTCAATAAGATCAGGGCAGTTCCCGGAGTGAGCCGGGTATCCGGCAGCCAGTACATCATCAGCAGTGGGATTAACTTTGGCAGTGACCTGCTACCGGCCGATGCTGCCGATGATGATGAACCCTTTCTGTTCAGCTATATCAATGTAAGTGACGGATATGCTGAAAACCTGGAACTACCCCTGCTGGCTGGTGAGTACCTGCATGAGAATTCACGGAAAGGTGATGTACTTATGAATCGGGTGGCGATGGAAAAGCTGGAAATCAACGCTCCGGAAGAATTGGTAGGACGCTACTTCAGAAAAACCAAAAAACAGGAAGACACCTTGTCAACAGCTATGTATCATGTAGTTGGGGTGGTAGAAGACTTCCAGTATGATCTACCTATGGAAGAAAGCGGCCCAATCTATATTGAGTATAATCCTGAAAGGCTTGCCTACATGAACGTCAAAATCAACACGGAAAACGTAGCGGAAACACTGGCCGGACTGGAGGCGAGCTGGAAAGAAATTGATCCGGTACACAGCTTTGAGTATGACTTCTTTGACGAACAGCTGAGCGGAACCCTGCAGTTCTTCTGGGATATCATTGCCATCATCGGCTATTTCTCTGCCCTGGCCATTGTCATTTCATGCCTCGGGCTGCTGGGTATGGCCACTTATACCGCTGAGAGCAGAAAGAAAGAAGTTGGTATCCGCAAGGTACTGGGCGCTGATATCAACAGCCTGATAATATTGCTTTCCCGGGGATTTATGTACATGCTGGGTATAGCCATCTGCATCGCCACGCCACTGGCTTACCTGGCCAACAATCTCTGGCTACAGAAATTTGCCAACCGGGTAAGTTTTTCAGCAGACATCGTACTGATCAGTGTGGGTATCGTATTGCTGTTGGGCATACTCACCATCGGTTCGCAGACTTGGAGAGCAGCTAGGTCAAATCCGGTTAAAACGCTAAGAGCCGAATAACGACTTTCATACCTCAATGTTGATGCCCTGCCTGCGCAAAAAGCCTTGCAGGGCTTTCATTTTTCCCGCTACCCCTGCCCTCCCGGCCAACTTCCTGAGATGGTTTTTCAGCCGGAAAGCAGCCGCTCCAGTAGAGGAATAGCGGGTATAGCGTTTCTTGGAAAGGCTAATCTGGCCAGTAAAAGCCGGTAGCCTCCAGTAATGCTCAATTTTTCTGATGCTGGCGGATGTATGCTGCAGTAAGTCCTCATAATTCAGCAGCAGGACATTTTTCTCCAGCGACCAGCCGTCGTAAAAATAACGCAAATCGTCCAGCAGACCGTTGGCGGCCGCCGCTTCCAGCCATTCATTGTCCGTTTTGCAGTTCATGAAAGCTGCTTTTGGCTGGTGATGCCCTTTTAGTTCTGCCCGCCGGTAAGCCAGCACTACCTCTTCGGGCTGACGCAGGAGGATCACCTTGGGTAAATGCCGCAGCAGCTGAAGATTGTGCGCAGTGGGTAAAATATGCTGCTTGTAAAAATGCACTGAAGAAGAGAAATTACGCATATCTACCCCAGTAAAATTAACGATATCCGGATGGTAATGATGCAGTTGCCTGCTTTCGGGACAGGGCTGGTGGTCGGGAAATTCCAGCTGCGTTGCCGGCCTTTGGTATATTTTGCCCAGCGTATACAGCAGCGAAGTGCTGGCACTTTTGGGAATTGCGATAATTAGCATAAAAAAATGGATCGGGTCCTAAATAAAAAAATGGCCTTACTGGAAAAAAGGTCCACTTATCTGCAACGCTAAAAGTAGCCAATAGTCACAGGCAGGAAATAGTCATGGGCTGCTAAGGCAGATAAAGATATTTCAGAAATCATCCACAATGATCTGATGCTCATAGCCGCCTAGTCTAAAAGTAATCGGCAAAATAAACTTCATGTTTACAAACTGACCTCTAATTTTTCCGGGCTGCCATTCATCATACCTGCTGACCACACTCTCGGCAGACTTGCTCAGTAGCTCATGGGGTGATCGGATCGCTTCGGCACTCATCAACACACCATTTTTGTCTACTTCAAACTGTATAAAAACCTTTCCTTCAATGTTCAGTTTTCTTGCCTCCAGCGGATAGGAGAGCCGTTCTCCGACAAATTGATAAAAGTGCTTCATTCCCCGGGACGGCATTGCCTTTTCCTCCGTTACCACATAAACGTACTCATTTCCGGCATCATCATAGCTGGTACCGCTGATGAGTTTGCCTTGTTCGTAGGTCTCTTTAAAGTACAAGCTACCATCTTCCCTGTAGCCCGTCCAATCCCCGTGTTTGGCATAGTCCAGGTACTTGCCTTCCATTTTGATTTTCTGATCATGTTCCTCAAAATAAGCGGAATAGAAACCGCTGCCATTGCTGATCAGTTGCTCATTTTCTTCTGACCAGTACTGGTCTATCAGCATCCGGCCATCCTCATAATATACCGTCTGATAGGGCTTGCCGTTTTCGTAAAAAAACCGCCATTCGCCGGTCTGCTTACCATCGGAATAGCTGCCTGTCCTTTGCTGCGCTCCATTGGCATGGTAGAACTTAAAGGGTCCCTGCCTGGCACCCGCTTTATATTTTCCTTCTTTCTGGAGCTGTCCGTTCATATAGTAATCCCGGATGATGCCAGTAGGTTTTTTGATATTTTGAACATTGGTAGGCCGAAAATAATAGGCTTCAGCACTGTCACATTCTTCCCAGTTTTTGTCAAAATATACGGTATCTTCATCAGGTAAAAAGCTCAGAAGGGGATAATCTGATTGTCTTACATCGGGGGCAAACACCATTTTTTCGGTAAAACCCAGTTCATAAGGGATGATGAGGGTATTTCCCACTGGCTTATCAAATTTACCCAGCAGCTGCCCGTATACATCATACATTTTGGTGAATTTCAGCTGGCCATTCACGTATTTTTCTTCGTAAATAATATTGCCCGCTTCGTCAAAAAACACCCACATACCATCTTTGACGCCTGACTCTACCATACCATCCACATAGAGATGCTGGGTACGGGAATAACTGTAAATTTTTCCTTCCCAGCGGCCATTACCGTTTTTTACCTTTTCATTTCCCGATTTATCATGATAGCGTAATACTTTAAAATCAAAGGGTACAAACTCTATGGTCTGCCAGTGTTTGCCATTTTCGTAGTAAAACCTCCAGAGCCCGGCCGGCTGGTTATTGACGAAATCACCTTTACACTTTTCTTTTCCATTTTCGTAGTAAAAAACAAACTGCCCCTGCTTTATCCCGCCCTGGTAAGCACCTTTCATGGCTACATTACCACTGGCATAGTTATCCTGCACCGGCCCCAGAAAAGCAAAATAAGTGGTATCAATAAATCCATTACGAAAGTAGGAAGCCTGCTCCCGACTGTTGATCGCCCATGTTGAATCATAAAAAATACTGATCCTCACCTGGGAAAAACCATCAGTAGTCAGTAGTAACAAAAGTAAAGAATTGAGAAGAATTACATTTTTCATAAGATGTAAAAACACGCAATAAAAAATCACTTGTTTGACAATGTAGTGAAATACGTGAATTAACACCAACAATTGACCTAAGAAAAAATTTAACTTAACCCTGTTTTTTACGGATGATCGCCAGGTAATTTCCGGAAGAAGGAGCGCTTATCGTAGTCTGATTTGTCGTTTGAATGCTTGTAGTCTTAATGGGAACATCCTGCTCCAGCAAAGGGATCCATTCAATTTCTGCCTCATTTCCCAGTGAAGTCAGGTCAATTTTCACCGCTCCTCCAAAGGGTAGAAACAGCAAAAAGGCTTCTCCGACTTTGCCCCTTACGTACGCTTCGTTTTCTTCCCTATCTGACAGCATTTCGTTGCAGGACACTGCTTCAAAATGAGGGTATTGCCCGGTAGCATAGCGTAATTTACTGATCACCAGTTGTGCAGTATCGCTCAGGCCCAGTCCGGAATCCGGACGGTGAAAACGCGTGGAAGCAGCGCCGAGCAGTACATTTCTGACAAAACGCTCAA